>JAVBKH010000157.1:0-6152 GCA_031554155.1 Oscillospiraceae bacterium | reverse complement strand
GGCTGTAAGGTACGTAGTATGAGCGGTCGTTAGTTATTATTTGAATAAAAGCGTCACTGCTTGTGCGCCCTGGAATTAGCGCGAGCGTTTTGTCTTTGCTTTGGTGCTTAAAATACCAACCCTCAAAGTAATTTTTCAAGGTGTAATTCTCCTTTTTGCAGGATTATCGACGATGTGTCCGTCCTCACTGAACCTTGACCCGTGACAGGAGCAGTCCCATGTGCGCTCATGCGGATTAAAGCGCAGCGCACAGCCCATATGCGGACACCGCTTGCCGAAGCTTAAAAGACCTTGCGTTGCGTGGGCGATGTTGAGAAAAAGTTGAGCGTGCAACATCGAGCGTTGCGGCGAAAACAAGTCAGCGTACTCGCTTTTGCCCAAAGCAATCAAGTCGCTTAGTACCATTGCCGAAGCCATAGAGCCTGACATACCCCATTTATTAAAGCCTGTTGCGACGTACAAATTTTGTGCGGATTTTCGGTGAATCCCAATATATGGAACGCTGTCAAGAGTCATACAGTCCTGCGTTGCCCACGCAAAACGCTCAATCGCATTTGGGTACGCACGCTTTGCAAGCTGCCTAAGCTCCTGCCAACCGCCGCCTTTTTGGCCTGTTCTGTGGTCGCCGCCGCCTAAAAGTAGCAAATCGTTGTAGTTGCGAAATGAATGGCCGTTCTGCCTTTCGTCTACGTACATGTCGCCGACTTGCGTGGCATTTTGCAGCGCGAGCACATATGAGCGGTGCTGATACATCTTGACAAAGTAAAACCCTGGAATATTCACAAGGGGGAAGTGTGTGCCCAAAATAATATTTTTTGCAGCAATGATACCGTTTTTTGTTATAGCCTTGTTGCCCTCGATTGCTGTGACAAATGTGTTTTCATATATTTCGACTTGCTTCGATACTGCATAAAGCAGTTTTAGCGGGTGGAATTGAGCCTGTTCGGCCACGCCTACTGCGCCTGCTGTTTTAAATGGAAGTGGTGGCGATTCGTCAAAGCGAGATTCAATGCCAAGCTTGCCATATGCCTTTGCTTCGACTTCTAGCATCTGCCGATTATTAAGGCTGTAAACAAACGCAGATTTTCGCTCAAAATCACAGGGGTAGGTTTCCGCTAAAGCTGCAAACTCATCCACCGCACGTTTGTTGATAGCATAATACTTTTGAGCTTGCTCATGGCCAAACTTTTTTAGCAAATCTTGATATATTAGCCCATGTTGAACTGTTATTTTTGCAGTTGTGTTTTGCGTTACACCAGAGCCAATTTGCTTTGCCCCCACCAAAATGCAGGGAACACCCTTTTTCCCGAGCATATAGGCGCAAAGAACACCTGCAATACCTCCGCCAATAACAAGAACATCGGTTTTGATGTTTTTGTCAAGACTTGGGCGAGGTTCATGTAAATCTTTCGAGGTTTCAAGCCATAAGGATTGCAAAGTAACACCACCTTACCAAATATATAGCAAGTATGCCCATATGTGCCGAAAAAAAACGGTCGTCTATCGAAAAGATAGGCGACCGTTTTGGGTTTAAATTTATGAAAATCGTTTGTCAACGTCTGCAACAATTTCTCTGCTAATTTTTCCTCGTTCAACCATGCCATTTAGTATGCTCATGGCTGCGTCATGCGTCATGCCCACTCTGTAGGGTCTGTCTTCGGTAAGCGCTTGGTAAATATCCAAGACTGCCAGCAATTTTTCTTCAAATACCACAATTTTTAGCCCGTATGGATACCCTAATCCGTCAAGAGTTTCGTGATGATTTGAGGCCCAACAAGCAATTTCCTCAAAGCCGTCAATACACTCAAGCGCTTTGCGTGTATAATATGTGTGCATTTTCATGGCTTCAAATTCTTCGTTTGAAAGCTTTGCGGGTTTATCTAAGATTAGGTTTGGAATGGCAAGCTTGCCCAAATCGTGCAAGTCAGCGGCTATTTGCAGCTTTGTGCGCCTGTCGTCGTCAAACTTGTAGAATTCCGCCATTGCCACGGCTTTTTCCGAAAGACCAGACGAATGCCTTGAGGTAAATGTGGACTTCATGTCTATGATGCTTGAAAGCACCTTTGTAATCTCGCGAATTTCTTGCCAAGTCATTTCTGTCGGGTTAATTGGCAACTGCGCATCGAGAACGCCTGCGATGAATCTGTGCTCCATGTCAAGCCAAAATGCAGGGCGATTGGACAGCGCGACGAACGAATCCGATATTCGCTGCTCAAACTTGCTTCCGCCGTTGTCTCGGATAAACTGCACAACCTCGGTTCTCGTGTGGCCAGTATTGAAAAGCTGCTCGGCGAGGTCCGAAAGTGCAATTAGTTTTGAAAAAAAATGAATGTCAGTTTTACCAAAATAACCGCTACCGTCAATATGCTCGTGGTGGTTAAGCAAAACATCGCTGCAATCTTGATTTAGCGGGAACTCATCAAGGATTTTTTGGCTATAAACACAGTGCTCCTTTGGCCCCTCCATTGAGTTGCGGGAGCCTTTAATATTAAACTGATACGCTGCAACACCGCTGTCGTGTAGCAGGGCGCATGTGGCCAAATCGAGCCTGTCGGAGTCGTTTAGCGCAAAGCTTTTGGCAAGGCAGTCGCTAATATAAGCAACTCTGCGGTTGTGGTCGGAGACATTTTTCATTTTGTCCATTTCGACGAAATCAAGGGCAAATGATACAGAGGTCAAAAACTTCGTCTGGTCAAATTTCATTCTTAGTCCTCCTTTGGGCTAGAATTTTCCTCATACATTCGAATGACTCAAGTATAACATATATAGTGCAAAAGGCGTGAGTGTATTCGAATATGAGCTAAAAAATTTAGTCGGAAAAACCAAAGAATTTTGCTGCATTGTTGTAGCTAATATCTTGAACAAGCTTGCCAAGGTATTCAGTGTCGTTTGGATATTCGCCGTTTTCGACAAAATTGCCGATAAGGTTGCACAGTATTCTGCGGAAGTATTCGTGGCGCGTGTAGGACAAAAAGCTGCGAGAATCTGTCAGCATACCCACGAAACCGCCGAGAAGTCCGCGGGAGGCAAGGTCGGTCAGTTGGTCCTCCATGCCTGCTTTTGTGTCGTTAAACCACCATGCGCTGCCGTGTTGAACCTTGCAAACAGTGCCTGCGTCCGAAAAGCCGCCTGCAATTGAGGCGAGCATGGCGTTGTCGTTGGGATTAAGTGAGTACAAAATTGTTTTGGGCAACTCTGCGGTTTCGTTAAGTTCGCTCAAAAATGCCGCAATATTTCTTCCGCAAGCCCAGTCTCCGATTGCGTCGTAGCCAGTGTCTGGGCCTAGCTCCTTAAACATGCGAGAATTTATATTTCTTACAGCACCGTAGTGTAGCTGCATAACCCAACCTTTTTTGGTGTACTGTTTGCCAAGAAAAACGAGAACGGCAGTCTTGAAAATTTCCTGCTCTTCAAAGGTGACGGTCTTCCCCAAAAGCACATTTTCGAAGATTTTAGCGGCTTCACCGTCTTTGCCCACACGATAAGGAATGTAGTCAAGGCCGTGGTCGGAGGCGCGGCAGCCTAGCGCGTCAAAGCGCTCAATGCTTTGTGATAGTGCCTTGAACAAATCGTCTATGGTTTTAATCTCGATTTTTTCGGCGGCGCCAAGAGTTTTTATATAGCTTAAAAAGCCGTCCTTGTCAATATTTATGGCTTTGTCTGGTCGAAAAGACGGCACAACCTTTGTGGAAAAAGTCGAGTCTTTTGCAATTTCCTTGTGCCAGTCGAGAGAATCTGCGGGGTCGTCAGTTGTCGCGATGACCTTTACATTAGACTGTGCGATAATGCCGCGAACTGAAAGGGAATCATCTTTCAATCTTTCGGCGCAAGTATCCCATATTTCATCTGATGTTTTTGGAGAAAGAGGCAGGTTACAGCCAAAATAACGTTGAAGCTCAAGATGCGCCCAACTGTAAACGGGGTTGCCGATGGCTTTTGGCAGGGTGGCTGCAAATTGGTTGAATTTTTCGCGGTCGGAGCTATCTTTTCCTGTAATCAGCTTTTCGTCCACACCGTTTGCGCGAATGAGTCTCCATTTGTAGTGGTCGCCGCCTAGCCACGCTTGCGAGATATTCTCAAACCTTCGGTTTTGTGCAATTTCTTGCGGGTTTACATGACAGTGGTAGTCGATTATCGGCATTTTTGCAGCATAATCGTGATACAGTTTTTTTGCGGTTTCCGTCTCAAGCAGGAAATCGGCGTCCATAAAAGCTCTCATACTTGTTCTCCTCCGTTATTGTTTTATCTAAAATACTGGTATTGCGCCATTGGCCATGCAATGTAAGCATTTACATTATAGAATGGATTTTACAAAAAATCAATATTATATTTAAAAAATAGTATTGACTTTATATTGTTATGCTGATAAAATTTTAATTGTAAGCTCTTACATTTTGTGGAGGTGTCAAATGAAAAATATAAAAGAAATTAGTCAAAAAAAAGAACGTCCAGTAAAAATTCTGCAATTTGGCGAAGGTAACTTTCTGCGTGCATTTGTTGACTACATGGTCGATATTGCAAATGAAAATGGCGTGTTTGACGGCAATGTCACAATCGTAAAGCCAATTCCATTTGGCAACCTTGACGCAATGCTTGAGCAAAGTTGCGTTTACACTGTGCTTTTGCGGGGCAAACAAAACGGCGAGACAGTCTCGCAGAAACACGTTATAACATCTGTGCAAAACGCGATTGACGCGTATTCACAGTACGAGGAGTATGCACAGCTTGCAAAGTCTCCCGAGCTGCGTTTTATTGTATCAAACACCACCGAGGCAGGCATCGTCTATGACGAAAGCGACGACATTTCGCTAATGCCACCCAAAAGCTACCCAGGCAAGTTGACAAAGCTGCTCTACGAGCGGTTTAAGGCGTTTGACGGCGACAAGAGCAAGGGCTTAATCATCATGCCAGTGGAGCTGATAGAAAAAAATGGCCAAAAGCTGCTTGACTGCTGCTTGAAGCTTACCGACAAGTGGAGCTTGCCTACAAGCTTTAGGGATTGGCTTTGCGAAAGCAATATTTTTTGCAGCACACTAGTGGACAGAATTGTCACAGGCTACCCCAAGGACGAGGACACCGAGCTTGATTACGAGGATAAGCTGATTGTGGCAGGTGAGCCATTTGCTTTGTGGGTTATCGAGAGTAAAAACCCAGAGCAGGTGGAAAAAGAATTTCCGCTTAGCAAAGCGGGATTGCCTGTGATTTTTACGGATAATCTCCAGCCATATCGCGAGCGCAAGGTTCGCATATTGAATGGAGCGCACACTTCAACGGTTTTGGCTGCATATCTTGGCGGACTTGACACCGTAGGCGAGCTTATGAAAGACAAAACCATGCGCGCTTTGCTAGAAAAAAACGTCTTTGACGAGCTTGCGCCGTGTGTGCCGCTACCTTCCGACGAAGTAAAAGCTTTTGCTGATTCGGTTATTGAAAGATTTGAGAATCCGTTTATCAAGCACGCGTTGCTCTCAATTTCGCTTAATTCTATCTCAAAGTTTAAGGCGAGAGTTTTGCCGACGATTTTGGAGACGGCAAAAACAGGCAAGCTCCCCGATGGCTTGACTTTTTCACTTGCAGCATTAATGGCGTTTTATTCGGGAGACATGACTGCGAAAGGCTGCTTGTCAGCCAAACGAGGTGACGATGCCTACGAAATTATGGACGACGCACCTGTATTGGAATTTTTCGCGAACAACCACAAGCTTTCCGCCGATGATTTTACACTTGCATTATTAAAACGCAGCGACTTCTGGGGCGAAGATTTGAGCTTGATTCCACAATTCAAAGAAAAAGTTTCGGCATATCTGCAATCAATTCGAGAAAAGGGCGTTCGTGCCGTGACAGAATCGTTGATTGGTTGAGGTGAAAATATGAACGTAATAAAAATTAATCCAAGCGATAACGTAGTTGTGGCAATCGAAGCGGTTAAGCAAGGCGAAACCTTTGAGGTTGACGGGGTGAAGGTCACAGCGAAAGCCGACGTCATGGCAGGGCACAAAATTGCAATCGCTGACATTCCTCTTGGCGGCGAGGCAATAAAATACGGCTACGCCATTGGCAAAGCAAAAACGCAAATTGCAGCGGGCGAAGTTGTGCACAGCAACAACCTTAAAACATCGCTTGAAGGCGAGCTTGAATACACATATCAGCCA
>JAVBKH010000071.1:0-9285 GCA_031554155.1 Oscillospiraceae bacterium | reverse complement strand
GACCTGGAAGGGACTCGAACCCTCGACCTCTAGCGTGACAGGCTAGCGTTCTAACCAACTGAACTACCAGGCCAATTTTTTGTCTTTTTGACAACAAAATTATTATACTATATCCCAAGAAACCTGTCAATAACTATTTTTGCGATATTACTCTCCAATAATTTTGATAAGAACGCGTTTATTGCGTTTTCCGTCAAATTCTCCGTAAAAAACCTGCTCCCATGTGCCAAAATCAAGCTGGCCGTTTGTGATTGCAACGACCACTTCACGGCCCATTACTGAGCGCTTTAGGTGGGCGTCAGCATTATCTTCGTAGCCATTGTGGCGGTATTGATTATATGGTTTTTCTGGTGCAAGTTTCTCAAGCCACACTTCAAAATCGCTGTGCAAGCCACTTTCGTTATCGTTTATGAATACGCTTGCCGTAATATTCATCGCATTGCAGAGCACCAATCCCTCTTTTACGCCACTTTCACGCACCGCACTCTCGACTTGGGGCGTAATATTGATGAATCCTCGACGTGACGGCACATTAAATGTAAGTTCTTTGCGGAAGCTTTTCATTATAAACCACCATTTTCTTTTTATTTTAGCATGTTTAAGCGGCATTGTCACCTATATGTTGACATTATTTCTGTTTGGGTATACAATCTAGGTATCATATGTTACGAACGGAGAGATTTTTTTGCCTCATACCGCTCTAAATAGTCCACATACGAGACCATACACCACTTTTTCTCAAGAACTTGCTTCACTTAGTCGTGATTTGATAATTATTGCCGTTTTAAGTGTCCTATTTTTGCTTGATATCACTCTCAATTTGTTCGGTGTAAAAATTGATTTTCTTCAAAATGTATGGCTACAGCTAATTTTGGCTGGAATAATTCAGACCTATGTTATTATTAGGTTTGTTAGAATTTTAAAAAACAATGCGGTAAACTCTGATATTTTGGTAACTCTTGCAACGGTTATAGCTTTTCTTTTAGGCGTTTATAATGGATTTTTTGTCTTAAACATAGAAGTCAGTACAAAGATGTCAAAGCTTTTCTTTGAGACCTCTGCAATAGTGTCAGCGGCGGGTATGTTTGGAAAATATCTCCAATACGTGGCGTTGTCTCAAACAAATGACGTTATTGACAGGTTACAAAATATAGCGCCAAAAACTGCACATGTACGTAGGTTATCAGACGAAATTGATATTCCTACCGAAAATATTAAGGTCGGAGACACGCTTATAGTTCATTCTGGAGAGAAAATCCCTGCCGATGGTGTTATTTTAAACGGACTAACCAGCGTGGACGAATTCATGATAACTGGGGATAGCTTGCCCGTTGCAAAGCAGCAGGGCGATAGAGTAATTGGCTCAACTATCAGCAAGCTTGGCACATTTGAAATGCGAGCCGAAAAAGTTGGCGATGATGCCGCACTTTCGCAAATCATACGAGTTATAAATGAGGCGCAATGCAGCAAATCTACTCTTCAAAAACAAGCCGAATCGACTTATAAAGTATTTGTGGCTATCGCAATAATCGCGTCAACTATCGCATTATTAGGTTGGTGGCTACTTGGCAAAGATGTTAATCGCGCATTGACTAGCATGGTTTCTGTTCTTGTAGTCGTGTGTCCATGTGCGCTGATACGCGCAAGCAATGGCTCAACTGCTGCGGGAATTCTCAAAGCCGCCCAAAATGGAGTTCTATTTCGAGACTCCGAGCATTTTCATGCGACTAGCAAAATTGACACAATACTCCTTGACAAATCTGGCACAATTACAAAAGGCACACCAGAAGTCATCGAAGTTATAGCTTTTAATGGATTCTTTGAGGAAGAAATTATCACATTTGCTGCTGCTGCAGAAAAAAATTCGAAGCACCCCATTGCTCGCGCGATATATAGTCACACACAACCAAATATTATTATGGGGGGACTATCTGAAGCAACGGTGCGCTCCGCAGAAAACGAATTTGTTGCGCTTCACAGCTCACAGCATGGTTTTATTGGCTCTTCTCTCCCCCCTACGGAAGCATTTGAAGCGGTCGCAGGCCTTGGAATTTGTGCAGTTATTGCAGGTGGCCGCACTGTATTGGTCGGCAATCGTGGCTTGATGCGTGAAAGTCGCATTGATTTCAAGCAATATGAAAAAGTCCTTGTTGAGCTTGAAATGCACGGTAAAACCGTAATTTTGGTGGCAATCGGCGGCAAAGCTGCTGGTATTATTGCACTTGCTGATACTTTAAAGGAAAGCACACACGATGCAATCAATACACTAAAAAAATTGTGTATTGACATATACATGCTCACAGGTGACAGCAAACACACTTCTAACACTATCGGTAAACTTGTTGGAATTAAAAATATCATTGCCGAAGTCGTACCCGAAAGCAAAGTAAACGGTATAGTCAAGCTTAGGGCGTCAGGAAAAACTATTGCAATGGTTGGAGATGGAATCAAAGATTCAAAAGCGCTTCAAGCCGCAAATATCGGCATATCAATCGGAGTAGGCACTGATATATTAAGCAAGATGTCGGACATAACATCAATACGCGACGAGCTAAGCTCAATCCCGTTCGCGATTGAACTTTCAAGGGTAGTTGTCAAAAAAATAAAGCGAAATACACTATGCATATGCGTTTACAATTTATTTTGCATGGCAGTGGCCGCTTTAGGGCTATTCCACCCCATTTATGCAGGCGTTTTGGCAGCATTTTTCTCCGCTATGTTAGTCAAGAATTCTATATCCCTAAGAAAATTTGGTGCTTAGAATAACGTGGTCTGGCTGCTTTCTGGAAGTCCGTCAAGGCTACCCATTTCAGCAAGTGCCTCAACAACAGTTTTTGAGACCGATGTGCGCGTCAAAATATCGTCGCGCGAGATGAACACAGACTTTTCTGCCTCCTTCTGCAAGCTTTTTGCCGCATTGTCGCCAAGCCCTTTTATACAGCAAAACGGCAGTCTTATTTTCCCGTCCTCAACCTTATATCGCGTCGCGTCGGATTTGTACAAGTCAACTTTTAGGACTTCAATTCCACGCGCTAGCATTTCATAAATAATTTGCAGCGCACCGAGAGAATCTGTTTCTTTTGCGGTGCGCTCTTTTCCTTTTAAAATAAGGTTTTGCATCTTCATTTTCACAACAGATTTGCCCTGCAACGCAGCTTCGGCATCAAAATCTTCGCCGCGAACCGTGAACATCACAGCGTAAAATTCGCGCGGGTAGTAAATTTTGAACCAACCGAGCCGTATAGCCGCAGTAACATATGCAGCAGCATGTGCTTTAGGGAACATGTATTTGATTTTGAGGCAACTTTCTATGTACCACTCGGGCACATTGCACGCTCGCATCGCGTCTTTATGCTCGTCTGTAAGCAGCTTATGCGCTTGCCCTTTTCGCGTGATTTCCATTATTTTAAAGGCGAGCTGAGGCTCCAAGCCCTTTTGCATTAGGTATGTCATAATCGAGTCGCGCGTTCCTATAACCTGCGAAATTGTGCAGATTTTATCTTTGATTAAATCTTGCGCATTTCCAAGCCAAACGTCCGTACCGTGTGACAACCCCGAAATTTGCAGTAAGTCAGCAAAGCCACGTGGCTGCGCATCAAGTAGCATTTGCCGCACAAAATTCGTCCCCATTTCGGGCAATGCAAGCGTGCCTGTGTTGCAATCAATCTCCTCAGTCGTGACTCCAAGGGCACTTGGCGACGTGAAAAGGCTGTAGACTTTGCTGTCACTCATGGGTATGTCCGAAATCTTCACGCCTGTCATATCCTCAAGATATTTGTAGAGCGTCGGCACATCGTGACCAAGAATATCGAGCTTTAGGATAGTGTCATGCAGCGAATGGAAGTCAAAATGTGTCGTGATAACGTCTGATTCGGAGTCATCGGCAGGGTGCTGCACAGGCGTAAAATCGTAGACCTCACAGTCGCTTGGCACAACAACCATGCCCCCTGGGTGCTGCCCAGTGGTACGTTTTACTCCCGAACACCCCTGCACTAAGCGATTTTCTTCGGCCCTGTGCACAATTTTATCTCGTTCAGTTAGGTAGTTTTTCACAAATCCAAATGCAGTTTTTTCCGCGACTGTTGAGATTGTTCCCGCTTTAAAAACGTAACCCGCTCCGAAAAGTTCCTCGGTATATTTGTGCGCCACGCTCTGATATTCGCCCGAAAAGTTGAGGTCAATATCGGGGGCTTTGTCG
Organism: Oscillospiraceae bacterium; assembly: GCA_031554155.1. Classification (GTDB taxonomy): domain Bacteria; phylum Bacillota; class Clostridia; order Oscillospirales; family Ruminococcaceae; genus WRAV01. The sequence goes on along the minus strand of JAVBKH010000071.1, from coordinate 5,087 downwards.
CCATCAAAACCTAGAAAAGTTTCAAACGGTATGTTGTGGCCGTCTCGCAAATATTCTTCGCCACAATCGGGGCATTTTTTTGCTTCAAGGTCAAAGCCAGAGCCTACAGAGCCGTCCAATATAAACTCGCTTAGCTTGCATTTTGGGCACACATAGTGAGGCGGCAGAGGGTTGACCTCGGAGATGCCCGCCATTGTCGCAACAAAAGACGAGCCAACAGAACCACGCGAGCCTACGAGGTAACCGTCCTGCTCGGACTTTGCCACAAGTTTTTGCGCAATTATGTACAAAACCGCAAAACCATGCTTAATGATTGAAGAAAGCTCGCGGTCAAGCCGTTTTTCCACGATTTCTGGCAAATTTTCGCCATAAACTTGTTTTGCTTTGCCCCACGTAATTTTTTGCAAGTCTTCATCTGCGCCTGCAATTGAGGGCGTGAACGTACCATCGGGGATTGGCTTGATAAACTCGACCATATCCGCGATTTTGTTTGTGTTTTCAACAACGACCTCGTACGCTTTTTTCGCACCAAGATAAGAAAATTCGGCAAGCATTTCATTCGTTGTGCGCAAATAAAGTGGCGTGGGCACGCCGTCCGTTTTCATTTTCATTCCTGCTTGCAAAATCTCGCGATAAACCGCGTCCTCCGCGTTCATAAAATGCACGTCGCAGGTCGCAACAACAGGGATTTTCAGTTTTTCGCCAAGCCGCACAATGGTCTGGTTATACTCGCGCAAATCCTGTTCGGTCAAGCTTGGATTTTTTTGCAGCATAAAAAGATTGTTCGCGATTGGCTGAATTTCAAGATAATCGTAGAACTGCGCAATTTTTGCAAGCTCATTCCATTGCTTCCCATCACGAATGGCGCGAAAAAGCTCGCCTGCCTCGCAAGCACTGCCCACAATCAAGCCCTCGCGGTGCTTAATAAGCTCGGATTTTGGTATCAGCGGCCGTTTATGAAAATAATTTAGGTGGCTCATTGAGATAAGCTTGTACAAATTTTTAAGGCCGATTTTATTCTTCGCAATCAAGATTTGGTGATAGGCCTTGAGCTTTTTGGGGTCGCTGTCAGCACACGCTGTATTGATTTGCGAAACGCACTTTGCAGACCTTTTTGCAGTCAAATCCCGCATCATTACAAGAAAAATCTCGGCTAGAATCTTTGCGTCGTCGCAGGCTCTATGATGATTGAACGCTGGCAACTTCAAGTGCTTAGCAACAGAATCTAGGCTATGTTTCTTTAAATCCTTGTACAGTGCGCGCGAAATTGCGACCGTATCTATTGATGTAAAGTGGCATGGCAACTCGGCGCGCTTAGCCGCTGCCCCGATAAATCCCATATCAAAACTTGCATTGTGAGCCACCAAAATAGCGTCGTCTGCTTCACAAAATTTATAAAATTCAAGCAACGCATCTTTTTCGCTCGGTGCGCCGATTAACATTTCGTCCGTTATTCCCGTAAGCTCGATAATTTCGGCGGTAAGACTCCGCTCTGGGTTCACAAATGTTGAAAAAATATCAGAAACAACGCCATTTTTGATTTTTACCGCGCCAATTTCGGTCATGCGGTCGCTCGTCGCGGAAAGTCCCGTCGTCTCTGTGTCAAATACAATGAAGACTCCAGTGTCAAAGTCGGCATCTGTGCCGCCTAAAACAATCGGCACCATGTCGTTGATAAAGTACGCCTCAACACCGTAAAGCACCTTGAAATCGCCGCCCGCTTTTCTAATGGCATTGACGGCGTTCATGGCATCTGGATATGCTTGCGCCACGCCGTGGTCTGTTATGGCAATGGCTTTGTGACCCCACGCGTGGGCTTGTTTGACTAACTTGCCAACAGGCGTCAATGCGTCCATTGCTGACATGTTTGTGTGCAAATGAAGCTCAACACGCTTGACTTCTGCGTCGTCTGTGCGTCTAACAACGTCGGCCACGCTAACATCAAGCGGCTTTATTGAGACCTCTCGGTCGTATTTGTCGTATTCGGCAGAGCCACGAATAAGCAGTGCGTCGCCTACTTTGACGTCCTCCACCCACTCCTGCTTGTTAACATCAGCAAAGGCTTTGATTGAGTTTGAGCCTGTTCCATCAGTGAAGTCAATTGTGTAAATAATTTTTGCGCCATTTTGAATCTCGCGCTTCTGAATTGCAAAAACTTCGCCCCAAACCACAACTTCCCCACTCTCGGAGTTAATTTCTCCTAGTGGCTGTGGCTTTGTTTTGATAGGCTTGCCCTTAATTACGACAACGCTTTCGGCTTTAATCGGCAGGCCTGCAAGGTCAATAGCTTGCGGCTTTGCTGCCATATTTTTGCGTTGTGGTGCGGCTTTGCTCTCCCATGGAGGTGTAGATTTCGATTTTGGAGGTTCTTGCGCGGCTGCGGCAGAAGCCGCCTGCTGCTGCACCGTTGCCGCTTGAAATGCGGCCATTTTTTTCTCGCGAAGTCCCGAATTGATTCCACCTTTTTCTGTGATTTCAACATTCAACGGGACGGAAAATTCTTCAAGAACAATTTTATGTATCTCACCGCAAATATCTCGGCTATGTAAAAATTCTGCGCCTTGGGACTTTAGCTCGATGAAAAGCGTGTCGCCGTTAAGCTTCGCTTCCGCAGAATCCAAGAAGCCGTTTACAGGCAAGCCCCTATCACGCAAGCTGTGAGCAATTTCGGGAAAGTATTCTGCCGAAAAAAGCTTGGGGTCATACCTTGGCACAAGAATGCATTCGTTTAATGATAGTCGCTCTGCAAGCTGTTTTGCGCATTTTTGAAGCAGCACTTTGCTAACAATCTGGGGCAACAAAAGTGTAAGCCTTATGCTGCCCTTCTGCTTGTCCACTTTCACTTGCGAAACTTGGGCATCGGCAAGATTTTCGGCATCATCAAGCGACAAATGCGCTCCGAAAAGTTCAGAGAAGCTAGGCATTTGCACTTCTCCTTTGCGCTACGATTATCTCCACTTGCTCAAGTAAAGCGGGAATAATTTTGTCTTGAGGCAGCTTAGCGATGACCTTATCGCCCACGAACAGTGCAGCAACGTCCTCGCCGCCACAAATGCCGATGTCGGCCTCACGCGCCTCTCCTGGGCCATTTACCACGCAGCCCATTACCGCGACTGTTATTTTTTCTTCAACATCGGCTAGGGCTTCCTCAACTTGATTTGCAAGGGACATAATGTCGATTGAGGTGCGGCCGCAAGTCGGGCATGACACCACAGTCACGCCGCGCTTATGCTTGCCAAGTGCTTTCAAAATATCCTTTGCCGCTGCGATTTCTTCGACCAATGGTGCGGTTAGGCTCACGCGAATGGTGTCGCCAATTCCGTCGAGCAAAAGCGCGCCTATGCCGATTGATGAGCGAACAAGCCCCATGCGGCTTGTTCCCGCTTCTGTAACGCCCAAGTGCAGAGGATAATCGCATTTTTGCGCCATAAGTCTGTATGCCTCAACTGTGGCTGCAACGTTGCTTGATTTCAGCGAAATCACGATGTCGTTATAATCAAATTTCTCAAGCAGTGACGCATGATAAAGCGCACTCTCTACCATTGCAGCGGGGGTCGGTGAGCCATGTCTTGCAAGGATTTCTTTTTCAACAGAGCCAGAATTCACGCCAATTCTTATGGGAATATTCTTGGATTTGCAAGCGTCAACGACGGCCTTGACTCGGGTTTCGTCGCCAATATTGCCTGGATTTATGCGGATTTTATCAATGCCTGCGGCAACTGCTTCCACCGCAAGCTTGTAATCAAAGTGAATGTCCGCGACGAGCGGCATCGTGGTTTTGTCCTTTATTGCGTAGATTAGCGGTATGCTCTCAATATTCGGAATTGCGACGCGCAAAATCTCACAGCCGACGCGCTCAAGCTCCACAGCCTGCGCCACATTTCCGCTTATGTCATTCCATCGAGCGCAAAGCATGGACTGCACCGAAATGTCGCTGCCACCGCCAATTTCCAAATTACCAATTTTGATTTTTCGCGTCACATTCAAGATAATTCTCCCCTATTTTGTTTCGCTAAATGAGCTTGGAGACATCGTTAAAAGTAACGAAAATCATAAGCCCGATTAAAAGCATAAAGCCTATTCCGTGAACAAGCCCCTCGTATCGTGGATTTATCGGCTTGCGGCGCACTGCTTCAAGCAGCAAGAAAATCATTCTGCCGCCGTCAAGCGCGGGTAGTGGCAGCAAATTGAACACGCCAAGGTTCACCGTAATGAACGCAACTAGCATCATCAAGCTTCTCCAACCGAATTGAGCAGCTTGGCCGATTGCCGTAGTCACGCCCACAGGCCCAGAGAGCTGATTGAAGCCGTATCGACCGGTCACAAGGTCGGCAAATCCGCCCCACACCTGCTTAATAATCGAACCCGTCCAGTTAAAGGAATTTCCGACGGTACTAATAAATGTCGGCTTAACGCCCTGCACTTTAAAGTCGAGCGTTATAGTCTGGATTCCCTCTGGCAAAGTCTCCATGTTGAATGTAACCGCTTTTAAAAGCACGTCTTGAGTTACGTCGTCCGAAGTTTTTCTGGCAACTAAAATATCCATTACTCCGTCACGGTCACGCGTGAACTCATAAATCATGTCGTTGTCAGTGTGGATTCTGTGACCGTTGATTGCTTTTAGCGTGTCGCCAATCTCAAGCCACTGGTTTGATACTGCGCCCTCGTTGAACTTCGCAATCTTTGTCGTACCCATCAACGGTTGCTGTGACGACAAAAATCCAAGCAGAATAAGGCCGAGCAAAAGGTTCATAAAAGAGCCTGCAAGAGTGACAATCATGCGCTTAAACAATGGTGCTTCGCTAAACGCGCGATTGTCAGTGCTCTCCTCGTTTTCGCCCTCCATGGCGCAAAATCCGCCAATGGGGAACGCTCTAAGTGCGTACAACGTCTCGCCGCGCTGCTTGCCAAACAACATTGGGCCCATGCCCATCGCAAACTCGTTGACCTTGATTCCCGCCCACTTCGCAGTGAGAAAATGCCCGAGCTCGTGAAAGAAAATCAAAAGCCCGAACACCAATATTGCAATTAAGATTTGCGGTCCGTTGGTTAATATGCCGTTAATTATGCCTTGAATATTCATGTCA
>JAVBKH010000094.1:0-10175 GCA_031554155.1 Oscillospiraceae bacterium | reverse complement strand
TGAAGAGCTTGGCAAGCTTTCAAGCGGCGAGCCGTTTGGCCCAATTGGAGTTTGCGCTGATATGACAGAGGACAACCTCGAGTACTGGATTGCTTCCGTTTCAAGCGCAGAACCTACCAATGGTATGGAAAAAATTGAAGTTCCTGCCTGCACATGGGCAATATTTGAAGCAATCGGGGCAATACCCACCTCAATTCAAGAGATTTTCTGCAAAATTTTCGAAGAATGGCTTCCCTCTTCCGAATATGAGCACGCAAACGCACCAGATTTTGAAGTCTACTCCTTGGGAGACATGTCCTCCCCCGACTACAAAAGTTGGGCTTGGATACCTGTTGTGAAAAAAATATAGAAAAATAGCGAATTGTATTGATTTTATCTCGCAATGGCAGTATGCTTTTATATAGAAGAAATTATTGTACATGCCCCAAATTCTTTACAAGAACGAAAGGAAATTATCATGGATATTATTCAGTTTTTAACAGAGGCTGTGGGCCGCAAATGTTCCGACATTTATCTTATTCCTGGAAGGCCTGTCACATACAAAATCAATGGCATTATGACCACCTTTGACTCAGATAGTTTGGAGGCAGCTAAAACAGAGCGACTAGTAAAGGGAATATATTTTCTTGCAGCAAATCGTGATTTTTCTACGCTTGTCAAGGGCGGAGACGATGATTTTTCCTTTGCTCTTCCTGGTATTTCGCGCTTTCGTGTATGCGCATACAAGCAACGCGGCTCATATGCCGCGGTAATACGTGTCGTTAACTTCAAGCTGCCTAATCCAGAGGACATCGGTATTCCTCAAACAGTTCTCGACCTTTGCACGCTAACAAAAGGACTGTTACTCGTCACAGGCTCCGCAGGTAGCGGAAAATCCACGACACTTGCTTGTATTATTGACAGTATTAACAAAAACCGAAGCTGCCACATAATCACCCTTGAAGACCCGCTTGAGTATCTGCACCATCACGACAAAAGCATCGTCAGCCAGCGCGAAATTACGGCTGATACACAAAACTACTCTACAGCCATTCGGTCAGCGCTGCGTCAAGCACCAGATGTTATTTTAATAGGCGAAATTCGCGATTATGATACATTTGCTCTTGCAATGGTAGCCGCTGAAGCAGGACATTTGGTAATTTCCACAATGCATACTGTTGGTGCTACGAACACTATAAACCGCATTATTGACTCTTTTCCCGAAAGTCAGCAGTATCAAACACGTCAGCAGCTTGCCCTTGTTTTGCAGGCAATCGTGTCGCAACAGCTAATCCCAACTGTTGACCAAAAAATTGTAGCCGCGTTTGAAGTTATGAACGTCAATCACTCAATTCGCAGCTTAATTCGCGCGTCCGCAGTTGACCAAATTGAGTCAGTAATTGAAGCTTCTTCCGACGAGGGCATGGTGACTATGGACACTTCCTTGATTTCCCTCTTTAAACAAGGTCGTATCTCTCAAAAGGAAATGGTTACATTTTCTCCAAATTCCGATGGTATTCTAAGAAAAATTGAGTCCTAGATTGGGCGACCATTTAAAAAAAGTTTAATATTTATTCATTGCGTATCCTATTCCATGCTCTATAATACAACTAAGGCAACTGCCTGAAAGAATTAGGAGTGAGTTTTTAATGTTTAAGAAATCTGCAAAAATTATAACACTGGCTATCGTCGTCGCAACAATGGCGATTACAACTACAACGGCATTTGCAGCGGAAACAAAGCAAAAAATCTCCCGTGCAGACGGCGCAAAGATGGAATTTATCGTGAACGGCAAAAAAATTAATCCACTGCAAGAACTAAAGGACGATGGCACAATCGACCAAAAGACCTATGACGCAATTACTGCATATTTAAAGGAAAGTCGTCCCAAGTCTAGCGAGCCTAAGCAAAAAATCATGGAGCGCAAAGATATTCTTGGAGAAATGCTAAAGTCCAACGTCATAACCCAAGCGGAATATGATACCATCAAAGCTGCAACGCCCGCAAAGCCTGCCCTACCCAAATTGCCCGAGAAGCCCGAAGCAGGCAAAAAAGTTAAAATAATCCATAAAAGCCCATTTGAAGATTTGCTAAAGAACGGTACAATAACCCAAGCAACCTACGACAAAATTAAAGCATATATGGACGCAAACACGCCTAAAATAGAATCTAAGGCTAAAATTGAGCACAAGGACATGTTTGCTGATATGCTTGAAAAAGGTGTCATCACACAAACACAATATGATGCAATAAAAGCAAAGCTACCTAACAAACCAGTTAAAAAGTAAAATAATATAAATCTGGCGGCTGTCTTCAAAGACAGCCGCCAGATTTATATTCTGTAATCTACGTATGGTTTTGTGCAAATAAAAATGCGCCCTTATCGGGCGCATTTTTCAGTTATCTCTGGCTTGAAAAGCAATCGCTACAGTAAACTGGGCGGTCTTCTCTGGGTTGGAATGGAACTTTGCAACGCTTGCCGCAAGATGCACAAACTGCATCAAACATTTCGCGTTGGCCTCTGCTTGCAGAGCCACCGTTCTTACGAACGTTACGGCATTGCTTGCATCTTTGTGGCTCATTTGTGAAGCCTTTTTCTTCGAAGAAATCTTGCTCGTTTGCTGTGAAAATGAATTCTTGTCCGCAGTCTTTGCAGACGATTGTTTTGTCCTGATGAATCAAGTAACATACCTCTTTAAATAAATTATACCGAACATTAAGTCTAGCATTTAAATATACTATACACGATTTTTTATCATATGTCAAACAAAATATTGCTAAATTTTAAAAAAATGCGTATTTTTTTGAAATTACCAAAAATATTCTCAAAAACTTGATTTATATGTTCTATTATGGTATGTTTTTGTTAACAAAATATTGTAAACCCACTATAAATAAGGGGTGAGCGCCTTGGCTGCAATTCATTTGAATTACGGCACTGATTTCACACAGATGACATACGAGCTGATGCAGTCTGCGGAAATATCAAAGCAAATTAACCCAGACATGCGCATTGTAATAAAGCCAAACCTTGTTGTATCGCGCCCTGCGTCGGGCGGTGCGACCACTCACCCCGAAATTGTTGAGGGGATTATTCGCTACCTACATAGCTGCAATGCCAAGAATATTGTCATAGCGGAAGGCTCATGGGTCGGCGACTCCACGCTTAAAGCGTGGAATAATTGCGGCTACAGCGAGCTTGCAAAAAAATATTCGGTCACGCTTTTTGATACAAAAACCGACAATGTTCTGCATGTAAACAAAAATTCCATGCGACTTGCGCTGTGCGAATCCATCACAAATGCAGACTATTTAATCAATGTGCCCGTTCTCAAAGGTCATTGCCAAACTGCAATGACGTGTTGCCTAAAAAATCTCAAAGGCTGCATACCAGACAGCGAAAAACGACGGTTTCATGCAATCGGCTTGCATGAGCCTATTGCAACACTGGCCACTGCAATCAAGCCAAACCTTCATATTATAGATAATATATGCGGAGACTTGAGCTTCGAGGAGGGCGGCAACCCTGTTGAGACCAACCGCATAATTTTAGGCTTCGACCCTGTTTTGCTCGACTCCTACGGCGCAAGGCTGATGGGCTACCACCCCGATGAAATTAAGCACCTTAGAATTGCAAAGGAGCTTGGCGTTGGCGAATATTGGAGCGAGCAAACTCAAACGCTTGAGCTTAATGCGGAGTTAAGACCAAAGGTTCAGAAGTTGCAAGGCAGAGCAGCAAAGCAATTTGAAAAATATATCAACGAAGATTCCGCTTGCTCGGCGTGTTACGCGGGTTTGGTTTTCGCCTTGGATAAGCTTGGTCCAATTTATTCAGATAGAAAAATAAATATTGGACAAGGGTTTCGCGGTAAAAATCTAGACGGCATCGGAATCGGGACTTGTGCGTCTGGCTGCACAAAAAACTTGACGGGGTGTCCCCCGCAATCAATAGATATTGTGAAATTTTTAAGCGGGCTACTCTAATTGAGTAACCCGCTTTGATTTTTGCATTCATCAAAACTATTTAACTTTTTCTTCTTTTACAAATGTGGCTTTTTCGCCAGTGTACGGTAATGGCTGAAAAATATAAATCCGAGCGTCATAGGTATTTTTTGCTTTTGTAACCTTGACATTGAAGCAATAATTTGTTCCTGCAACAACTTGAGACGACACCGAAACAATGTCATAGGTCGTGTCCTTGCTTGTGTTTTTCATTGTCTCATTGAAGATTGCGGTTTCATCGGCTGTAGCGGCTCTGCTCTTGCCGTAGCCGCCTGCAATGGCTTCTGTAGGCTTTGCCTTTGCCTTGTCGTTTGGCTTAATGCCAAAGTGAACCATGGCTGTGTGAAGGTTTTTGCTGAAAGAAATAAGTCTCTTCTGTGACGCCAAAATATCTGCTTCATTAGTTTTCGCTTTTGCATTCTTTTTTGCAAGCACTTGGTAATTTTGGTTCTTGGAGTTTAGCGGCTGCCAAGCTTTCTCAAGGCCGTTAAGTGTAGCTTTCAAGTCATCTTCAAACGTATAGGTTTTCTTGGCAATCAGCTCTTTGTTGAGGCGAATAAGCTCGTTGTTCAACACAATTACAGTTGTGTCCAGTATTTTTTTGTCGGAGCATTCTTTTTCAAAAGCCGTTGCTGCACCTTGAAAGGCAGCAAAATCAAATGGAATTGGCTCTGCTGGCTTCGATGCAGCAAATGTAGACATTTGAGCTGACAACACAATACTTGCAGCTAGAATAATTGACAGTGCTTTTTTGACAAAACTCATGTTTTCCTCCTAAAATTTACCATATCGTTATGCATAAAATCATTATAATTTCTTTAGTCAAAAAAGTAAATAGCAACAATAGCGAATTTACAGAAAATTCGCTATTGTTGCTATTGTAGATAACCTACGCAATGCTCTGCCATTTTTTAAGCGAGGTGCTAAAAAAATTAGCAACGTCCACGTCGTAAACATCTTGCAAAAGCTGGCTCGTCAAGGTCTCGTTCGCGTTGCCGTTTGCTGCGCACACGCCATCTTTCATAATCATAACATTGTCGCTAAGTCGCATTGCAAGGTTGATGTCGTGCAAAACACCGATAACGGAATGATTGCCTTCAATCGACCAGTCCCTCAAATATTCAATTAATTCTATCTGATATTTTAAATCAAGGTGATTTGTCGGTTCATCAAGCAGGATTATTTCTGGTTCTTGCACTAAGGTTCTCGCCAAAAGAACTCTTTGAAGCTGCCCGCCAGAAAGCTGCGTAATTTCCTTGTCCTTCAAGTTAAGCAAGTCCAGCGCGCGCAGGCATTGTGTCACCTTTTCCCTGTCAATCTCGGACGGAATGCCGAAAAGTCCGTCTTTGCTGTGCAAATATCTGCCCATCATAACCGTGTCAAAAACGCTGTACGAAAAATATATCCCAGAAAACTGGCTCATCAAGGCAATTTTCTTTGATATTTCTTTCTGCTTCATTTTTTGGATTGGCTTGCCGTCAATTTCAATGTTGCCTTTGAATGGCAAAATACTTGCGATTGCTTTTAAAAGCGTGGTCTTTCCGCAACCGTTTGGGCCAATTATGCTCAAATTTTGGTTCGTTTCAACTTCGAGCGTGATGTTTTTGACAGCCTCAAATTTTCCGTAGCTTACCGACACATCGCGTAAAATAATCACAAAATCACCTGCCCTACTACTATTTTGTGCGCTTGCTAAAATAAATATATGCGAAAAAAGGTGCGCCAATTAGCGCAGTCACAGCCCCAACAGGCAGCTCTTGACGTGTTACGATTGTTCTTGCCACAAGGTCGCAAACGACCATGAATGTTCCGCCGAACACAGCTGACATCGGCAGGACGTACCTGTGCAATGAGCCGAAAATTTTGCGCACAATATGTGGCGCAACTAAATCAACGAAGCCGATTACTCCGACAAACGAGATTGCGCTTCCTGTCATGGCGGCGGCAACTACAAGCAAAGTCCACTTCACTTGATTTGTGTTTACTCCAATTGTCTTGGCTTGCTCTTCGCCAAAGGTCAAAATGTCTAGCTCGCGGCAAAACCGCGTGGAGACAACAATTCCAACTAAAATAATTGGCGAAAGAATTATGATACTCGACCAATCTTTTAGCGCAAAGCTACCCATTTGCCAAAAAATCAAGCGCTGCACTTGCTCCCGCGACATTGCCGACATCACGGTTACAATCGCATTTGTAAACAGCGAAATTACCATGCCTGTCAAAATAATTGTGTTGCTGTCGAGCCTGCCATCAATTCGAGACGCAAAAAATATTGCAAAGAAAATTGTTCCAAGGCCGAAAATAAAACCCATTACAGGCAAAGACATCATGCCCAAAAACGGGATTGAAAATCCATACAAAATGACGACGCCAGCACCCAACGACGCACCCGACGACACGCCAAGCGTGAATGACGATGCAAGCGGATTTTTTAGCACCGACTGCATAATCGCACCACTGACGGAGAGCGCAGCGCCAACAACAAAAGCAAGAATTGTTCGTGGCAGCCGCAAGCTCCAAATTATTGAAATTGTTGTTTCCTTGATGCTTTCAGGCAAAACAGCGCCAAAAATCTTGTGACTAATGATTGCCAAAATTTCCTGCGGCGCAACATAAACGCTGCCAACAGCAATGGCAAAAATTAGCGCCAAAAGATTCAAGGCAATTGCAATTAGAATTTTTAGCTTCATATTACATAAACTTGTCGGGATAAACGGCTTTTGCCATATCTTTTAGTCCAATGACAAAGTTTTGGCTTGGCCTTGTTACCACATTAGGGTCTATAAAATAAACAGCATTATTTTTTACTGCCGACAAAACGTCCCAACCTGGCCTTGATTTTATCTCGCCAGTGGCATCGTCTACATAATCCACGCTTGTCAAAATAACGTCTGGATTAGCTGCAAGAATTGACTCGTCAGTCACAGAAATCCATGCTTTCTGGTCTGCAAAAACATTTTTCGCGCCGATTATGCCGAGCATTTCGTCCATGAAAACGCCACTGCCAAAGCTGTACATTTGCGGTGCGGCGGAAATTTCGAAATACACGCTTTTTTTGTCGGTTATAGTATCTCCAATTGCCTTTAAATCGGCAATTTCTTTTTCAATGTCTCCAATTAGCTTTTCGCTTTTTGAGGGCACACCCATTACTTCCGCAACGAATCTTATGTCGTCTTTAATTTCTGCAATGCTGGTTGCTGATGGAATTTCTACAACACAAATTCCCGCGTCAGCAAATGGCTTGTACGTGTCATCTCCGCCACCTTGCGCCATGCCAATAACAAAAATTATATCTGGATTAAGCTCAACAATTTCTTCCACATTTGGCGTAATCATATCAAAGAAAATTGTGTCGCTGCCCAAAGTTTTCACAGATTTTGAATAAGTATCTGCCGCAACTATTTTGTCGGAAAGCCCCAACCCGTCGAGTATTTCGCAAACTGAAGGGCCTGCTGCAAGTACGGTTTCAAATTTTGGAGGCAGCGAAATCTTGTTGCCATTTCTATCAACTATAGTTTTTTCTTCTGACGTAGCTGCCTTTTGCGCAGCGCAGCCTGCAAAATTCAGCACCATAACTGCAATCATCAGCAAGGCAATAACCTTTGTTTTCATGAAGTTCTCCTAAATATTTGTATAAAATTATTTTAGCTTGGTGGGTATTCCGCAGAACAGCCGCTGTACTTCGCTTGCTTCCTGCGATAATTTTGCCAAAGTCCTGCCAACGGTCTCACGCCAAGCTCTAAGTTTTTCGTCAACGGGCACAACCCCGCAGGATATATCGTTGCAAATTACAATTTCGTTGGTGAGCTTGTCGACGAATTCCTTAATAGTTTTATTCGCGTCGAGTTCCGAATCAAGCAGAGCAAAAATCCATTTGTCAAGATTGTTGATTATCTTTTTGCCACTCGGCACTTCAATATTTGTTTCGCTGCAACTATAAACGTCGTCATAGCAGAGCTTGTATGTCTCAAGTGCAAAGTCAAGCTTGCCTTGATATGCCCCACCTAAAATTAGAATCATTTGACTACCCCCAAGTCTTAGCCGCAAATTAACGCAAGCACGAAAATTCCGCTCAATTCCGCGATGGTTAGCGAAAAACCTGTCAAATCACCAGAAACACCGTGAAATTCTTTGTATGAATAGGCCATTGCAGCCACAAAGCCAATAATATTTGCAAGTATAACAGCAATGCCAACAGATTGCGCAAAAATCACGGAAAACACGATAACTGCCACTTCCACAAATACTACAAAAAAAATGTGCGCCTTGTGCAAATCCTTTTTCAGCATGTTTGCATAGCCGCTACCCTGCATTGGTTTTAGCGCCATCATCGAAAACGCCGAGCAGCACCTTGATGACACTGCAATCAAGACCAACAAAATCAGATTTTTTGCGCTAGTCATCAAAACATATGAGGACGCAAACCACAGCAGAAACAGAATTATCGCCATCACAACAGCAAAAGAGCCTGTGTGTGAATCCTTTAAAATTCGCAGCTTTTCCTCAAAAGGTCTCCGCGACAAAACAGCGTCGCTTGTGTCCATAAAGCCGTCAAGGTGCAGAAAACCCGTCAATACAAACGGAACAATCGTCAAAAACGCGGAGGACAAGACTGTGTTGACATCAAAGAATAGCAGCAGATTCGCCACTCCCCACCAAATCAAACCGATTACAGCGCCGACAATCGGAAAGCATGGCAGCAGCATATTCATGAATTTGTCGTTCCAATTGCAAAACGGCAGCGGAATCGAGCAAAACATTCCCCAGGACATTAAAAAACCTTTAAAATATTTTTTCATTTATTCTTTCCATCAACCCGATACCCTTGTGTACAACAACATTTGTGTACACAACTTCGAGAACAACATCACATTTTTTTGCCATAAGGCAATCTATCTGCGCAAGGTTTTTGCGATATTTTTCCGTGATTTCGTCGTAGAAAACAGCGTCGCTGAATATATAATCCGACACAATCACGATGTTTTCGGTCTTGTCCAAAATTTTCAGCAGCTCGTCTGAAATTTTTTCTGCTGCGTTATCGTTTATTTCGCGGTCCTTAAACATTTCGTTTGCAAGCAAGGCCGTAACACTGTCCAATAAAAACGAGCCTTGCTTGTTGCAATTTACTAAAATTTCGTCAATATTATGCGGCTGCTCAACTGTCTCAAAACCCCAGCCGAGTCGTTCCTCAATATGCCTTTTTATGCGGTCGTCGTCTTCGTAGCCTGTGGACTTCATAGTGGCTATGTAGTATAGGTCGCCTGTTTGCTGCATTTTTGCAAGTCTCTGCGCAAAGTACGATTTCCCATTTTTGCAGCCGCCAGAAATATAGATTTTCATAATAAATCCAACTTTACTTTACCGAAAAATTGTCACCTAGCATAATTCCCTCAAGGTAATCCTCGTCGATGTTGGCCTGCTCAAATGTGCCCATGTTTTTCATCATAGCACAAGCGGCGTCAATCACTGCAAACATAATCGGGCAGCCACTTCCCTCGCCTAGTCGCATATGAAGATTCAAAGGAGCTTCAATTCCAAGAGCTTTTGACGCGTGAACAAAGCCTTGTTCAAACGAGACGTGTGAGCCGAGCATATAGCCTTTTGCCAAAGGGTTTAGCTTGGCTGCGGCAAGAGCCGCAACAATAGAAATAAAGCCGTCAATGACTACAGGAACCTGCATATAGGCAGCGCCGATGAACACGCCCGCCATAGCGGCAATATCAAAGCCGCCGACCTTTGCAAGCACGTCAATAGGGTCACTTACGTTAGGGCAGTTGCTTTTTATTGCATTTCCCACGACTGCTACCTTGTGTCTGTAAGCGTCCTCTTTGAGCCCTGCGCCCTTGCCGACAGCATGTTGAGCAGAGATTCCAGTCAAAGCGCACAACACAGCCGAAGAAGTGGTAGTATTGCCTATGCCCATCTCGCCGACGCCTATCATCTTGTAGCCGTTTTCCACAGCCTCAATTGCAGTTTCAATTCCGACTAAAATGGCTTGTACAGCTTCGTCGTAGGTCATGGCGGGAGATTTTGCAATATTCCAAGTTGACTTGCGGATTTTTCTGTTCTTGATTTGTGGATTGTCAATGTCGGCGTTTACACCCACGTCAACGACAATTAGGTCTGTGTTAAATTGCTTTGCAAGAACAGCCGCGCCCGTAATTCCCTTTGTAAAATTAATCGTCTGCATACAT
>JAVBKH010000043.1:0-3705 GCA_031554155.1 Oscillospiraceae bacterium | reverse complement strand
AAATTTGGGGTCGAGTATAAACATTTCATAGAACTGCTTTGCGCCCTCTGAACCATATTTCAACATTGTTCCCATGGCTGTATTGCCATCAATGTTTGCATTCTCTCGCTTAATATCATTTTCTGTTGCGTCTTGGAAAGTCAAATCCTCAAAGACTTTCATCAGTTTTGTGTTCATTTCACGAACACGTGTGCGCTCTGCGCGGTAGAGTATGTACTCTTTTGCGGTTCTTGCGTGGCCGTTTTCAATTAAAACTTTTTCCACAGCGTCTTGAATTGTCTCGACAGCTGGAGTTTCCTCATGAAGCTGCTCGGACATGTATTGTTCAACTTTTTTTGCAATATCCAGAGCAGTTTCGTAGTTTGTGCCGCCCAATGATTTTGCAGCTCGAAAAATTGCAGATGCAATTTTTTCTTCATCATATATGGCAGTTCTGCCATCACGCTTAACAATTGCCTTTATCATGCCGTTCCTCCTGATTTCCCCTAAACTAGGATATGCAGTGCAAAACAAAAGGAATACCCACAATATCTTGTGTGTTTCCTATGAATTCTATTTTACCCTTGTTACCTTAATTTGTCAATGGAGAAAAATGAAAATAATTTTTTGTAATCTTTTACATAATTCTGCATATAATGTTTGAAACCTAATTTTTAGAAAAAGGAGCAAGGTGATATGGAATATACATATACCAACCAACACGGCTGCAAAAATTTAGGAGAATCGCATGTCTCCGAGCTTGACGCATGGTTTTTAGTATCAGGCGACACCGAAGATTTTATTTTTTTTGACGAAGTTGAGCGCTTTCACAGCGAAAAGTAAATTATTTACAAACTTGCCACACAAAATCCGACATTTTTTAAATAGTATGTTGTGGCAAGGCTCGAAATATGATACAATATGTGGTAGAAATGTTTTTGGGCATTTCAATCCACATCGGGGTATGCTATGAATTATTACGCCAATCCCACGCCGCAATGGAACCCGCCGCCAATGCAGCCACAACCGAACTATTATATGCCGCCTAACCCGTTGTTTAAACCGATACGCCGAAGTGCGAATATCGCATGTTTGTCGCTTATAATCGTTGTTTTGATTGCCGTCTTCCTGTCGCCTATTTTTTCGGCGCTCGAGGGATTTTTCGTCATGCAGCTTGAAATAAAGTCGCCGCAAGCGGTTTCACTTATCACAAACCTGTGCGAGCTTACGGTCTACATGCTGATGCTTATTGTGCCCATGACAATAATGCGCTTGTGGATTGGCATACCAGCTCGTGTGGCTTTTCCCATGCGCCGACCTCGCGCAACAATCGCTTTTCCCGCAATTTTGGTCTGTCTTGGAGTTTCCGTCGTGGGCATGACAACCTACGGAATAATCACGACTTTTCTCGAATCAGCTTTTGGCGTTAGTCCCATTCTACCTGATTTCCCCGACCCAATTGGCGTGCCTGCAACAATTGTTTATATGCTAAGGGTTGCCGCTGCCCCCGCAATTCTCGAAGAATTCCTGTTCCGCGGAGTTATTATGCAGAGTCTGCGGCGATTTGGCGATTTTTTCGCCCTCGTCTGCTCGTCGATATTGTTTTCCTTTGCGCACCACAATCTTGTTCAAGGCCCAAACGCGCTGATGCTCGGCTTTGCAATCGGATTTTTTGTGCTTCGCACAGGTTCATTGCGCACAGGAATTCTAATACATTTTGTGAACAACCTGTTGTCAGTCATAATTGATTTTCTATCGCGTGATTTAGCTGTCAAACAAGCCGAAATGTTAACGATGTTTGTGTTTGGATTTTATATAATTTGCGGACTTGTGGGCTTCGCGCTGCTCCAGTTTCATCACGGCGGAACATTTGCACTTGCACGCTCCGACTACCCAGTACAGGAAAAGAAAAAATATTCGCTGTTCTTTTTTACTGCAATGCCTATTATTTACGCCATATCCGTGGTTGTAATCACAATAACGCAGTTTGAATAGCTTGAATTGGAGTAATTATTTTGGAGCGCGACGCTTATTTTATTGGACTTGCCCTTGAACAAGCGGCGATTGCAGCGTCTCTTGGGGAAGTGCCTGTCGGAGCCATTGTTTGCAAAGGTGACGACGTAATTTCGTCGGCGTATAATCGCCGAGAATCGGACAAGAATGCCCTTGCCCACGCGGAGTTGTTGGCCATTGACGCTGCCTGCAAAAAGCTTGGCGGTTGGCGACTTTTTGAATGTGACCTGTACGTGACCCTTGAGCCTTGCCCAATGTGCGCAGGCGCAATCGTGAATTCGCGTGTAAAAAAAGTGGTGTTCGGCGCATTTGACCCCAAAGCGGGTTGTTTCGGCTCATTGGCGGATTTTTGCGCAATCCCCTTCAACCACAAACCCGAAGTTATCGCAGGCGTTCGCAAAGACGAATGTTCGGCCTTGCTAAAAGAATTTTTCGCTAGCCTAAGAAAATAAAGTCAATAAATTTAAAACCAGTTTGCACAAAAGACGTGTGATGGGTTCGCAGATGAGTGAGTTTTGGCTTTCTCCAAAACGACATAAACGAGGTTGCGTTCCTTAATTATGGTGATAAACCTTGCATACAAAAGATAAAGACTTACGTCCCTTAAAAAGGTCTTTTGGTTCTTTTCTCCTCAAGAAAAGAATACTGGTCGTTTTGCAAGTTAATTGACAATAAACCGCATACAGAAAATTTTATCTGTATGCGGTTTTTCGCTTGACAAAATGTTATAAAATGTTATAATTAACACAACAACACAAATTTTGTCACATTATAACGAAATGGGGTGCTACAATGAACTCGGTAAGGCGCGAAAAAATCCGAAAATGCGTCGAAAAAAATAATGTAGTAACCCTTGAACAGCTAACCGCTCTGCTGCCCGAAGTCAGCTTGATGACCATTCACCGAGACTTGAATTTTTTGGAGGAACAAGGTCTGCTGCAAAAAGTTCGCGGTGGTGCCCGCTACATTGGCGGCGGCGCGAGCGAGCCTGCATTTTCTGCACGAGAAATCGTGAATAAGCGTCAGAAACAGCAGCTTTCCGAAAAGGCAATTTCGCTGCTTTCTGGCATCAACAATCTGTTTGTTGACGCTGGAACAACCATGATGGCGTTTGCGCGGCTTTTGCCCGACACACCCATGCACATTGTCACCACAAGCCCAAACATTGCAATTGAGCTTGCGAAAAAACAAAATCCAGTAGTTGATGTTTGCGGCGGAACGCTGAACAAGCAAAACCTAACGCTTTCTGGCGCACCTGCAATGGAAATGCTTTCGAGAATCAACATTGATACGGCATTCCTCGTCGCAAGTGGCTACACCGAAGCTGGAGGCTTAACTTGTGGCAAAGAGAGCGAAGCGCAGATAAAGTCGCTGATTATAAGCAAAGCAAGGCGAGTAATCGTGCTAATGGATACATCTAAGCTAGACAGACTGCTGCCTTACACCTTTGGCAGACTTTCCGACGTGGATTATCTTGTGACAGAAGTTGCGCCTGCAAGCCTACCCACCGAGCTCATTTTGCAAGCCGCGGCAACCTCAACATTATTGCTTTAATCGAAAGGGAAATTTCATGAAGAATTTATTAGTTGCTCAATCGGGCGGCCCTAGTGTAGCGATTAATTCTACGCTTGCGGGAATCGTAGAGAGAGCGCAAACAAGCGAAGACATTGGTATAATTTATGGCGCACTTTACGGCATAAAGGGTGTGTTGGA
>JAVBKH010000121.1:0-9666 GCA_031554155.1 Oscillospiraceae bacterium | reverse complement strand
CACGATAATGACTTTTATGAGCATTACAGGTGGACTTAAACTTTTTGAAATTCCATATGTACTCACAAACGGCGGACCTGGCATGGCAACCGAAACAATGGGTACAGTAATTTACTCGCTTGCATTCAAACACGAACGTTTCGGACTCGCGACTGCGGTATCGGTGGTTTTCTTTATTATAATTGCTGTCTTTTCCGTGTTGCAAATCAATTTCACCAGAAAGCGGGAGGTTGACATATGACGGACAATAAAGGCAAAAAGCGAAGCGCCAAGATGGTTTTGTTTGAGTTTGTAATGCTTGCAATATCGGTAGTTGCTGTATTCCCAATTGTTTATCAAGTTATAGCAAGCTTTAAAAACGCAAGGGAAATAAATCGTCCGTTGTCGTTTCCATCAAGCTTTTATATTGATAATTTTAGGGAAGCAATTGTGGACGGTCAATTCTTCTTGTTGCTTAGGAATAGTTTGCTTGTGACTGCTGCGACAATGATTATTGTTGTAATACTAGGTTCACTTGCGGCGTATCCGCTTGCAAGGTACTCAAGCCGCGGCTACAAGCTTGCATATCTTTATTTTTTAAGCGGTATTATGGTACCATTTCAAGCAGGCATGATTCCACTTTACAAGTTGGTCAACATGGTGGGACTAACAGACAACATTTTGTCGTTGATTTTGATTCAATCGGGAACATGTATTCCAATGTCAATTCTGATTTATTCAGGCTTCATTAAAACAATTCCCGTACAGCTTGAAGAAGCTGCACATATAGATGGCTGCGGGATTTTGGGAACATATTTCAGAATCGTATTTCCACTTTTAAAACCCGCGACAATTAGCGCAATCATCGTAAACATAATACCTGTATGGAATGATTTTTTAACCCCGTTGATTTTTATAAGCACAGCCACAAAGAAAACTCTGCCTGTTGGTATGTACAATTTTATGAGTGAGCGAACTGCTAGCATGGGTCCTATCTTTGCGTTCAGTGTGCTTGTGTGTATTGCCCCAATTGTTTTGTTTCTGTTACTTCAAAAGCAATTTTATAAAGGATTGGTGGCAGGCGCTGTTAAAGGCTAAAATTTTAAGATTGGAATGATAATAATGGCATTACAAAAACCTAAGTATGAAAAAAGCGGATATATAACAAGCGTAACGATGGGCAAACATCGACTGCACAAAGGCGACGGTGACATGTGGCCACTTACATGGGGTGCTGACGGCAATATTTACGCTGCGGCAGGCGACAACCTTGGCAGTCCGCTAAATGTTTGGAAAGTTTCAGGCAATCCCAGTTTCTTCTCGTCAATTTACAACGACCCGCTTGACGGAATCAAAGTAGAGTTAATCGACAACATGCCGCTTCACCCTGCAATTTATTGCCAAGGGCCCGATGTTCACCCCGATTTTGGAATAAAGCCAACAGGCATGCTTAGTTTAGATGGAACTCTTTACATGGCGGTTCAAAACGGAAATTATGCCGAGGAAAAGTACTGGTTTAGACAAAGGTACACAAACTCTTGGATTTGCACATCTTCCGATTTCGGCAAAACATGGAACAGAGAAGCCACACCAAGAGACTTTTTCACAGGAAAATTTGCTGCACCGTCCTTTTTACAGTATGGCAAAGATTATTCAGATGCACCTAATGAATTTGTGTATGCTTATTTCACAATATCTTGCGACGGCGTAAGCATGTGGGAAAATGCAGACCAGATTTTACTTGGACGCGTCAACCGTAAAAATATACTGGAGCGCGGCAAGTGGGAATTTTACGTCGGCCAAACCTCTGAAATTGAGCCAATTTGGAGTAAAGATGGCGATAGTGCAATTCCGATTTTTGAGTATCCACTCATGACTGGACAAAATCATGTTGCGTATAACAAAGGAATAGGGCGCTATTTGATGGGAAATTACGGCTTTGTCGACGAAAGCGGAGAACCAAGGCCATACCACGCAAACGACGACACGAGAGGCCCAAGTCAGCTTACAATATTTGAATCAAAAAATCCTTGGGGACCTTGGAAATTGTTTTACACCGATGAAAACTGGGGTACATACGGGGACTATCAGCCGAATTTTCCGACAAAATGGATTAGCGACGACGGGCTAGAATTGTACGTTGTTTCATCTGGTTCATACGATGACTATAATTTTACTGTGCAAAAAATGACTCTAGCCGTTGATGAAAGCGAGAGGTAATTATATGGATTCAAAAACACGTGGATTATCCCCATTTACTGGAATCAAGGCTGACCGCGCACCGATGTGGTATTCGGGCGCGGACGAAACAACAAAACATATCATTGAGTTCCTTGGCGCAAAAGATGAACACGAGGCACTTCATGAAATATTAAAAATTGACTATAAGTTTTTGTCACCGCAGTATATTGGCAAGGAGCTAAAGCGTTACGATGACGGAACATTTGACACCGTTTGGGGAGTTCTTCGCGGTGGAGTTCACTATGGGCAAGCGCTTTCGCACCCGCTTTCTGCTGCTGAAACAATCGAGGACATCGAAAAGTACAGCTTCCCTAATCCAGATGACTGGCGTTATGAGCTGACACCAAACGAAATTGAAAAAACAAACGGCTATTGCGTAATGGCAGGAGTCGGCTGCGCTTTTTTTCACGATGCGATTGAGCTTTTGGGCATGGAAAACTTCATGGTTTTCATGTACGACGAACCAGAATTGATTAAGACGTTGGTTGGCAGATGTGCCGATTTCTATTTCGAGTACTGCCGAAGATTTTATGAAGCTAATCCTAATATAATTGATTTTGTCATGTTCCACAACGACTTTGGCTCACAGCGAGCACTTTTGATGTCACCTAATCATTGGAGGGAATTTTTTAAGCCACATCTGGCAAGGCTTGTCGATTTGGCACATAAGCACAATATTTATGTTGCTTTACACTCTTGCGGTGATATTCACGAAATAATTCCTGACATTATCGACGCAGGTTTTGACGCACTGAATCCGATTCAAGTCAATGCTGAACACATGGACCCTATTGCGTTAAAAAAAGAACACGGTAAAGACATAGTTTTTTTTGGCGGCATTGATGAAAATGAAATACTGTCAAATGCAAGTGAACAAGAGGTTCGCGACGAAACAAGGCGAATAATTGATATTCTTGGCCATGATGGAAGATATATTGTCGCGCCGTCACACGATTTTTTGCTTCCTGAAGTTCCCGCGTCCAATATTTGCGCAATGTACGATGAGGCTTTGAAGTACGGTATAGGTCGTTGAAAGGAAATTTTTGAACTAGCTATTGCCATAAGATACCTAATCTGTTCATATATCATATGTCACACATACTGGCCGACCCGTCCGAGGGTCATCTACTATGTGTGCATCAATGGAGAATACAGCCTTCATCATATCAGATGTCATGATTTGCTGTGGTGTACCCTCCGCAACAATATTGCCATCTTTCATGGCAATAATATTGTCCGAAAAACGAGATGCCATATTCAGTTCGTGTATGACCATAACAATAGTTCGATTTTCGTCTATATTCAATTTTTGTAGAAGCTGTAATACCTCAAGCTGATGCACTAAATCAAGATATGTGGTCGGTTCATCAAGCAAAATTAGCTCTGTATCCTGTGCGAGAGCCATTGCAATCCAGACTCGTTGACGCTGGCCGCCAGAAAGTGCATCAATATCTCTATCTATAAAATTTGTCATATTGGTTATATTTAATGCCATGTTGATTTTATCTTTATCAAAAGCACTTAAAGTTCCAAAACCTCTTTGATGTGGATACCGTCCAAACGCTACCAACTCCTCAACGGTGAGTCCGCTTGGTGCTTGGGGTGTCTGCGGCAAAATCGCAAGTTTTTGGGCAATCTCTATGTTAGATTGCTTAGAAATTGCTTTTCCATCGAGATATACCGCGCCAGATTTTGGCGGCAAAACTCGTGCAAGTGCCTTGAGTACGGTCGATTTGCCGCACCCATTTGGCCCAATTATTGATGTGATTTTCCCCTCTGGAATCGAGAGATTTAGCTTCGTTACAATTTCGGTATTACCATAAGAAAGTGACAGGTCTAATGTGTGAATTTTCGCCATGAATAAGCCTCCTTTACTTGGACTTTGCAAGTAAATACAAAAAATATGGTGAACCAATTACAGCTACCACAATGCCGATTGAAACTTCGTTTGGTGATAGAATTGTGCGCGAGATAATGTCCGAAATTGCAAGCAATGCGGCACCACAAAGTGCAGATGCGGGTAGTAGCACTTGATGCCTTGGCCCTACAAGCTTGCGTGCCAAATGTGGGCATATTAGCCCAACAAAAACAATTCCGCCACCAACTGCAACGCAGATACTCGAAAGGCCAACCGCCGCCGTGAGCAAGACCAAGCTTTGTCGTTGAATGGAAACCCCCAGCCCTATCGCCGTTTGAGTTCCCAAGGTGAGAACATTAAGTGTGCGCGATTTGAATAACGCAAATGTGAAAAAAAGTCCGATACATACAAGCATCATTTTAATATTGCTCCATGATGCACCCCAGATATTTCCAGAAATCCAACCCTCAACAAATCCGTAATCGTCATGGCGCATTTTAAGCAGCAGCACAACTGTGCCAGAGCTAATCGCCGCAGAAATAGCCACGCCTGTCAATACAAGCCTATTTGGCGAAATGCCCTCATTTTTAATATGCGATAGTACGTAGACCAAAACAGCTGTGATTGCTGCACCGACAAACGCAATTATCGGCAATACGTACGATGCATTTTGCAAGCTACTTGAAAAAAAGCATACATAAATAGAAACCATGAAAGCAGCACCAGCGTTAATGCCAAGAATTCCTGGGTCGGCAAGCTCGTTGCGAGATACCCCCTGCAAAATGCAACCAGACGATGATAGCCCCACACCTACGAGAATTGCGGTCAAAATTCGTGGCAAACGCAATTCCATCAATGCAAAAGTAGTTGCTTTAGGCGCACTGCCGTTAATAATTGCAACAAAATCAGACATCGAAAATGACGTGTAACCAGTATTTATGTCAATTGCAAGTGCTGTAATCGCAATGAAGCTTAACATTATAAGCACCGTTTGTGGCTTTGTTTTGCTATTCTTAAGCACCAAAACTCCTCCTTTCTTTTCGCGAAATATAAAGGAAGAACGGAACGCCTATTATTGAAAATATCAAACCGATTGGTATTTCATAAGGTGGATTTATTGTGCGCGAAATTAAATCAGCAACAACCATAAACAGACTGCCTGTAACAATAGTACAGGGAATAATTTTGCGATAATCAGCGCCTGCAAAATGTCGCACGATATGCGGGATTATTAATCCCACAAACGCAACTACACCCGCCAAGGCCACAGATGTACCCGATAGCAACAGCACCTCTATCATGCACAAAACTTTGATTCGCGTGATGTTTAAGCCAAGTCCTTTTGCAGTTTCCTCGCCGAGGCTGAGTATTGAAATTGAGCGAGACAGGACTATCGCACCTATCAAGGCGACCACCACCACGGGAACGATTACTTTAAGCTGCTCTGCTCTCACGCCAGACACACCGCCTGCCGTCCAAAAAGTGATTTCCTGCCCTATTTTAAAATACATTGCGATGGCTTGGCTTACCGACGACAAAAAGATTCCTATTGCGCTGCCTGCGAGTACTAGCCTTACATGGTTGTTTTTGCCTCGGCCAACTCCCGCCACAAGATACACTATGCTACTTGAAATGGCCGCTCCAATAAATGAAAACAAGACTACTGCTCCGTATGGAAGCGACGAGGAAAGTGCAAAGCATATTGCAAGGGCAAATGCTGCACCCGCGTTAATGCCAAGCAGACCAGGGTCGGCTAGTGGATTTCGCGTCATGCCCTGCATAATTGCTCCAGCTGTAGCAAGAGCTGCTCCAATCGTGATGTCACCAATTGTTCGCGGTATACGCAATTCCCTTATAACTTGATGATTAAGATTATCTGGGTCGAAGTGAAATACCGCATCCAACACGACATTTGGCGAGATATTGGCAGAGCCATAGACCACAGAAAGTACTGCGGCAAAAATAACCGCAATACTTCCTAAAATTATTAGCCACACAAAATTTGTGTAGCCTATTTTATTGTCCGTGTTGTGAGCGTTCATTGTAAATACACCTTACTTGAATTTGCGAAAAAAATCTATGTAAATTTCGAGCTGTTTGTTTAGAGAAATTGGGTCACTGTGCATAAATGCAACTTGCTCATACGGCATAATCTTAGCGTTTTTTACAGATGGCAACCCTTGCCAAATGTTCGAGTCCTCTAAATATGCACTGTCGGTGTCAGCAAGAACGCCGTATGCAATAAAATCGCCTGCGTATTCTGGCAATGTTTCAAGCGAAACAACCTCGTATACTCCTGCTTCATCAACCATTGGTTTCTGTATTTTCTCGGGCGCTTTTAGCTGCCACAAGTCGTACAAAATCATTCCGCCGCGTCCAAAATGGCTGCCCATAACGTAAAGTTCTTTTGGCCAAACCTCAACTATAGACACGGTTTGCTCGCCTACAATGGACTGAATCTCTGGCTTTGCTGCCAATGCTTTTGCATTGAATGTGTCGAGGTATTTTTGCGCATCTTCCTTTTTGCCTAACATTTCGCCAATGTACAAAAATAGTTCATCTTCACTGTATGCGCCGTAGGGAATAAGGACAGTTGGCGCTATCTTTGAATAAGTGTCGTAATCTTCTTCTTTTAGGGTTACAATCAAGTCTGGCTGTGCAGCGGTAATCATTTCCAACGACGTTTCGGCACTTGTAGTATTTAACGGCTGTATTCCACTAACCAAGTCCGATAGAAACGGATTGTTAAGCGCGTAATCTGATGCGATTATGGGCTTGATGTCTAACGCTAAAAATTCCCCTAAATAAAAATCTGATACGATTTTCTGCGGATTAACTGGGATTTCAATGTCACCCTTTACAGTCGAGAATATCTTTGTTGTGGTAGGTTGGCTTGTAGATTCTGACGAAGCCACGCTTAATTCAGACTTCTCGGCAGCAGCACTGCTCACTGGCTGCGAATTGTTGCTTGAACATCCCGCAAAAACCGTTGCCACAAACGTGGCGGAAAATATAATTGCGGAAATTTTTTTTATTATATGATGCTTCATAAATATTTTCTCCTATGTTATTCTATAATCGCTGATTTGTTTACCGCATTCAACATTTTGGTAATGCGATAATAACACGTTTGTTATCCTATGTCAACATTTTTTGGCGTCTTGTTTTAATAAATTACCTTATCGCTGAATTTTTATAAAAATAATTAAAAAAATATGTTAATAACGCGTTTTAATTTGCATCATTTTTCCATACCAGATTTCCATTTCAGCTGTACTTCTAGAATATTCCATAGGAAATCCTGCCGAATCAACCATAATTATCTTGCATACCATATCGCTTTTAGGATTACTCTGTTGCTGACATGGAAAGCTATGCTTGATATATATCGACCTCTCATGTATACTAAATTTAAAAGATATCAGAAAGGTCTTGCATATGCTTTCGAGCTTACTTTGCAACATAGAGGTGAAAAAGAGTGAATATACAATTGGAATGCATTTCAAAGGAGTCATTTATTAAGTATGGCTCGATTTTAGAGTTCGACCCCAATTTTCATGGCGAATTTTCAATCATTGTTGAAGAAGCCGATAGTCCGTGGAGATTAGCCGTATTCCGTTTTAACAACCGCGAAATTGATCGCATGGAACGTCATCCAAGCAGCAAGGAAAGTTTTGAACCCCTTAGCGGGGCAGCGGTTCTGATGGTGGCTGAGGCAGAAACCCCAGAGAAATTTCGCGCTTTTTTCTTGGATAAACCAATTTGCTTACATAAGGGAATCTGGCATCAAGTGTTATCATTAACGCCGGAAGCAAGTGTCAAAATTACAGAAAATTTGGAAGTAAGCGCCGAATTCTACAATCTTGAAGTTCCTATGACCACCGTGTTGGCCCCAATCAAGCAAGAATAGACTGAGACGGCAGTTATTTATTATAACTGCCGTCTCAGTCTATCAAAAAAGTCGCCTTTTGGCGACTTTTTTCGTGCCTAAACATGCAAAAATATTGTATAATAAAAATGGTAAATAACGTGATAGAAAAGGGATTTGACCTGCGCGGGACAGTAGAAATACTAAACATAGAAGATAGAGGCCAAAAGACCACTTGCTGCGAAAAATAGATACGGCAGTAGACTTTACGCACATCTACGATTTGGTACTCCAGGAAATGTTCACGACAGTGTAGCGTTTGACAAGGTCTACGACCGTGTTACGGCACGATTTCCCCAAATCAATGTGATTACCGCAGACGCGGGCTACAAACCCCCATGGATAGCCAAGAAAATCTTTGACGACAACAGAATCCCATCACTTCCAAACAGACGTCCTCAAACCATGAAAGGCGGACACCCTTGGTATGAGTACGTTTACGATGAATACTGTGACCAAATTATTTGTCCTGAGTACAAAAATTGCATTTCGTCTTTCAAATGCGACTTTTCACTTTACATTTGAGCATTATTTTTTATAAGGTTGATGAAAAGCAGAAGATGGTAAAGGTTTTGTGCAATCTCATTGCAATTAGGGCTTTTTTTCATCTTTTCATTTTCACTCTCATTGATTCTAGCCGATTTAAAGCTTCAAAAAGTGTGCTGTTGTTTTTGGCAAAATGCAGACGAATCAAGTGGTTTACATCTTCGCGGAAGAAACTAGAGCCAGGCACTGCGCCAACGCCGACTGTTTCGGCGAGTTTTTCGCAAAATTCCAAATCGCTATCATAGCCGAATTCTGCAATGTCGAGCAAGACATAATACGCACCCTCTGGAACAGTGTGAACAATGCCTATGTCGTCAAGCCCTTTCATAAATATAGTGCGCTTTTCGGTGTACTTTGCTTGCAGGTCACGGTAATAATCTTCGCCTAGCTTTAACCCAACAACGGCTGCTTCTTGAAGTGGTGAAGCTGCACCGACTGTGAGAAAATCGTGCACCTTGCGCGCAACATCTATAATATGAGGTGGTGCAATAATGTAACCAAGTCTCCAGCCTGTTATTGAGTAGGTTTTCGAAAGTGAGCTACAAGAAATTGTGCGCTCAAACATGTTTGGTAAGGAAGCGAAGTAAACATGACGGTGAGGCTCAAAGATAATGTGCTCGTAAACTTCGTCAGTGATAACATAAGTATCGTATTTTTCAGCTAGATTTGCAATCACAGTCAGCTCTTCTAAGGTAAAAACCTTACCGCAAGGGTTTGACGGATTGCAAAGGATTAAAGCCTTAGGCTTTTGCTTGAAAGCGGCTTCAAGCTCGTCTATGTTGAAATTGAACTGCGGAGGGTAAAGCGGCACAAATATTGGCTCGGCACCAGACAATATAGTGTCCGCGCTGTAGTTTTCGTAAAAAGGGGAAAATATAATTACCTTGTCGCCAGGGTCAACTATGGTCATCATTGCGGCCATCATGGCCTCTGTGCTGCCGCAAGTTACAACAATTTCCCTGTTTGCATCAATTTCTCTGCCCATTAGCCTAGATTGTTTAGCTGCAAGTGCGTCACGAAAATTTTGCGCACCCCATGTAACTGAATACTGATGAGGACCGTCTTGTGATACTTGTGCAAGGCGGTCGAGCAGCTCTTTAGGTGGGTCAAAATC
>JAVBKH010000240.1:0-3079 GCA_031554155.1 Oscillospiraceae bacterium | reverse complement strand
TTGTCCATTATTACGAACGGCAAAAAGATTGCAGCGCCGATAATCAGCGCAAATATAAAAGCTTGCCACGCAAGCGATGGTGATTTTCGATTTGAAACAGCCTGCATATAAACTCCTCAACGATAAAAATATTATGCTACTGGTGATTTTTCTTCCCAAAAATGGTATAATATCTTTGTGAAATACAAATTTCATACTAATAATTGGCATATTGCCACTATAGTATACTGCTAATACGCTACTAAATCAAGATGTGGAGGGAAAACCATGGACCAAATGAAAATTCCTGAAGACATAAAAAATGTTGTTGATACCATTGTGGAAAGATTTTCGCCACAAAAAATTTATTTGTTCAGCAACAAGCGAAAAGGCGTGGGCAAATCTGCTGGTTTTAAGCTTTGCATCGTTGTCGAAAGTGAAAATATGCACGAGCTTGAACGTCAGATTTATCTTGAGGTTGACTGCGACGTGCCTTTTGACATTGTACTGTATAAGCCCACAACTTGGGCAGAGCTAATGGAGCGAAAGGGTTCGTTTGCAACGCGAATTGATGAGTCAGGGGTAGTTGTGTATGGGTAAGCGAAGTCACTCTAATTATTCGGACTCAACCCGCTACTACGACTGGCTTGACCGCGCAAGTGAGGACATTGTTAGCGCGCGTGTATTGCGAGACGAACAAAGCTGCAACAACTCCGCAGCGTTCCACTGTCAGCAGACCATTGAAAAAGCCTTGAAAGCCTACATATTGCTGAAAAGCGATATACTCGTCGATGGTCACAACCTCACATGGCTTTGCAAGCGCGCAATGCGATATGACAAGCGATTTACTGAATGGCTAGAGGAAAGCGCGTCGCTGAATAAATGCTACATTGAGACTCGCTACCCTGCCGACTTGCCGCTAGACCTTACTTTCGACGAGGTAACGGGGTTTTACAACATGGCTGCCGATATGTACGAGTTCATTTTGCACGAAGTGGACTCCATACTAACCCGCGGCAATGCTCACCCCGAACAACGAGGAAAGTAGGAGCATTATGGGGAAAAATTATCTAATCTATCTGTTGTTTTTGTTGCCCGCGTTAATCGTCGCGTGGTTTTTTAACAACGACACATCGCTTTCAATTACCTTGCAATGGTTTTTTGGCTTCTTTATGCTAATCGGCTTCGGCGTGAACACAGCTTCGGCCACATACCGCTACCCACGGGCCACAATGTCGTTCATTTTACTGTATACAGGTGTGAACTTGCTGATAATCACAGCATTTTACGCTTCCTCCTACGGCACGCCCATGTACAATTTTCTAAGGCATTACGCTGGTGCGTTGTGCTATGTGCCGCTTGAAATTATGGTTGAAGCATTGCTTGATTTTAACATGCCACAGGAGGTTTTAGTTACAATTGCAGTTGTTGTCTGTATGCTTATCGGCTACCTTTTCGGCCTTGTTCACCGCCACGTAAAGCCCGACCCGTATAGACCCAGAATCGGATAAACTTATCAACGAAAGGAACCGCACATAATGAATTGCGACGTATTAATTATTGGGGCAGGCCCCGCAGGAATTTTCACCGCGCTTGAGCTTTTAAAAGGCAATTCCAAAAAGAAAATTGTCATAATCGAGAAAGGCAGCCCCGTAGAAAAACGCAACTGCCCTAAGGACAAGACCAAAAAATGCGTGAACTGCCAGCCGTTTTGTCACATAACCACAGGATTTTCTGGCGCAGGCGCTTTTTCGGACGGCAAGCTTTCACTAAGCAATGAAATTGGCGGAGATTTTCCGCAGCTTGTGGGCGAAAACTTTGCGCAAGAGCTTATTGATTACACCGACAAAATTTACCTTGAGTTTGGCGCAGGCGAACATGTTGAAGGCTTAGGCAATGTGGAAAAAGTCAAGGATATTCGCAAACGCGCAATTCAAGCGGGGCTAAAGCTTGTGGATTGCCCCATTAGGCACCTTGGAACAGAAAAGGCGCAGGAAATATATTTCGCAATTCAGCAACATCTTGAGAAAAATGGCGTTGAGCTGATGTTTGGCCACCAATGCCTAAATATTTTGCTTGAGAATGAAAGCTGCAAGGGTGCAGTTATTCAAAATGTTAAGACTAAGGTAGAAACAGAAATTTTTGCCAAGCACACTGTAGTCGCAACAGGCCGACGCGGTGCAGACTGGCTTGAAAAGCTTTGCGCCGAGCACAATATCGCACACCAACCAGGAACTGTGGATATCGGTGTGCGTGTTGAAGTCCGCAACGAGATTATGGAGGACGTGAACAATGTCCTATATGAATCAAAGCTGATTGGCTTTCCTCGTCCGTTCAAAAACAAAGTCAGAACCTTCTGCCAAAATCCTGGTGGGTTTGTCAGCCAAGAAAACTACGACAACGACCTTGCAGTCGTCAACGGCCACTCTTATAAGGAGAGAAAATCCCAGAACACAAACCTTGCCATACTTTGCTCACACAATTTTGCAGAGCCGTTCAATCAGCCAATTGCATACGCGCAAAAAATTGGCGAGCTTACAAATATGCTTGGCGACGGCCACATTCTTGTGCAACGCTATGGCGATATTCTCGACGGCAAGCGCACATGGGAAAAAGAGCTTAGTGAATCAAACGTTAAGCCGACGCTAGTCGACGCAGTAGCGGGCGACATAACGGCTGCAATGCCTTACCGCGCCATGATTAACATAATCAATTTTATTCAAGCTGTAGACCACGTCGTGCCAGGCTTTGCAGGCGTTGAAACCCTGCTATACTCGCCCGAACTCAAGTTTTACAGCAACTGCGTCAAGATGAACACCGACCTTGAGACTAGCATTGAGGGGCTGTATTGCCTTGGCGACTCAAGCGGTTGGACTCGCGGCCTAATGATGGCTTCCGCCATGGGAGTTCTTATGGGGAGAAAATTGGTTTAAACAAGGAGAGATTTAAACGGCAAGCTTTTTGGTAGGATTTTTTGGCGCTGCACTTTCCGCACTTGGAATGGGCGGCGGCGGCATACTTCTAATATATCTAACAGTATATTTAGGGGCAGAGCAGCTTCAAGCACAGGGAATAAATCTTGTGTTTTTTATCCCTGTTG
>JAVBKH010000122.1:0-4144 GCA_031554155.1 Oscillospiraceae bacterium | reverse complement strand
TATCTTAAAGGGGTGGGCGAAAAACGCGCCACCCTTTATAATAAGTTGCACGTTTTTACCATTCGCGACCTACTATACCATTTTCCCCGTGACTACGTTGATTTAAGCTCGCCGTATGAAATTATGACTGCACCTGTCGCGGAACCTTGTGCAGTCAAGGCCAGACTTATTCAAAAGTCACGGGAACAGCGTATTCATGGGAAACTTTCGATTTTCAAGCTCACGGCCGAGGACGACACAGGGTTGCTTGAAATAACTATGTTTAATTCGGGGTGGACAATCGACGGACTAAAGATTGATGAAGAATATATATTTTTCGGCAAACTTGAGGGAAATTTAATCAAGCGCGAAATAAGCTCGCCCATTATTTATGAAGTGCCAAAAACTCGCATGATATTGCCGATTTACCCGCAGACAGCAGGGATAAATTCGAGTTTTATGCGCAAAAATCTTGAACAAATTTTATCAAGCTGCGAAAAGCTTGACGACCCAATTCCTGCGAATATTCGCGAGAGATATTCACTGATAGAGTTGAGA
This sequence comes from Oscillospiraceae bacterium, assembly GCA_031554155.1. GTDB lineage: Bacteria > Bacillota > Clostridia > Oscillospirales > Ruminococcaceae > WRAV01. The sequence continues at coordinate 3,607 of JAVBKH010000122.1, read as the reverse complement.
AAAGCGCTTGAAGATGTACACTTCCCCAAATCCTTAGCAGATGCAAAAGCCGCAAGGGAACGGTTTATTTTTGAAGAATTGCTTGAATTGTCGCTGGGTCTCACCATTCTTGGAACAGAAGCCATTGAAAAAACAATTGAGCCATATCGTCCTCAAAATCTAGATGAATTTTACGCTACGCTGCCTTTTACCCCAACAAATGCCCAGTTACGCTGCATAAACGAAGCTGCAACCGACATGCAAGCCTCGCACCCAATGAACAGGCTTGTGCAGGGTGATGTAGGTTCAGGAAAGACACTAGTAGCAGTTGCATGCATTTGGGCGACTATAAAAAATGGACGTCAAGCGGCTGTGATGGTGCCTACTGAAATACTTGCAGAACAGCATTTTTCTACATTTAAAGGCTTACTTGAGCCATTTGGAGCAAAGATTGCTCTTTTGACAGGCTCGACCTCTCATAAGGAGAAAAAAACAATCTACGAACAGCTTGCAAACGGCGAAATTGAATGCTGTGTGGGGACACATGCGCTTCTTTCTGAGGGCGTGTTTTTTTCAAATTTAGGCCTCGTTGTGACAGATGAGCAGCACCGATTTGGAGTTGCACAAAGGGCAAAATTATCACAAAAAAGCGAAAATTCTCACGTGCTTGTCATGTCTGCAACACCAATCCCACGCACGCTGTCGCTAATAATTTTCGGCGACCTCAAGCTAAGTGTCTTGGACGAGCTGCCCCCAGGCCGCAAGCCAATTGAGACGCTGTTGATACACGGTGGCAAGCGAAAAAGGGCTATCGGCTTCGTACGTGATGCCTTAGATGCAGGCAGACAGGCATATATCGTGTGTCCGCTAATTGAGCAGGGCGAAATAGACACAGGACTCAAGCCAGCCGTTGAATACGCAAAAAGCTTGGAGGAAAGCGAACTTGCGGGGTATAGAGTTGGCCTTTTGCATGGCAAAATGAAGCCGCGCGAAAAAGAAGAAATTATGCGCAAGTTTAAGTGTGGCGAAATTCAAGCGTTGGTTTCCACAACGGTCGTTGAGGTGGGCGTTGATGTACCGAACGCAACCATAATCATGATTGAAAACGCAGAACGATTTGGATTAAGCCAGCTTCATCAGCTTCGTGGGCGCGTTGGTCGCGGTTCGGAAAAAAGTTGGTGCATTCTGGTAAGCGATTCCAAAAGCGAGACTACACGTGAGCGACTTTCGGTGATGAAAGAGACGTCCGACGGCTTTAAAGTCGCAGAATTTGACTTGCAGCAGCGTGGACCTGGTGACTTTTTTGGACTGCGTCAACATGGATTGCCTACCCTTAAAGTTGCAAGCTTGGCCGATAATCTTGACATTATGAGAGAAGCGCAGGAATGTGCGAAGTTGATTTTACAACATGACGCGAATCTTGCAAAACCTGAAAATCTAGCTTTGAAAGTTGCGGTTCAGAGCATGATGCAAGCGGTTGGAGAAAGGCCAAATTAGTTAAATTTGCAAGAAGTGATAAAATGACTTGCAATTATCTTCCGATAAGGGTAAAATAGCATTTAGAAAAGCTTGTGGAGGATGTCTATGCTGCTTGAACGGATTAATGAAGAATATCCTAATTTTTCTAAAGGTCAGCGCATTATTGCGGAATTTATTCGCGAAAACTGTGATAAGGCGGCCTTTATGACTGCCGCAAAACTTGGAAAAACCGTTGGTGTCAGCGAGTCGACAGTAGTGCGTTTTGCAACAGGAATTGGCTATGAAGGTTATCCAGAATTGCAAAAAAATTTGCAAGAAATGATTCGAAATAAGTTGACGTCTGTGCAGCGAATGGAGGTTGCAAGTCAGCGTCTTAGCAGTGCGGACGTTCTTAGCAAGGTGCTTCATACCGACGCTGAATTAATCAGACAAACGCTTGAACTGATAGACAGAAAGACTTTTTTAGCTGCTGTCGCAGACTTAATTGCCTCAAGAAAGCTTTATATTATGGGCGTTCGCAGTTCGGGCGCACTCGCGGCATTTATGAATTTTTATTTCATGCATATTTTTGAGGACGTACGCAACATTGACACGGCCAGTACGAGCGTTATATTTGAACAGATGCTGCGAATTGGAAAGCAAGACACGTTTATCGCAATAACTTTTTCCAGATACTCGCACAGAACGCTTAAAGCAGCAACATTTGCGAAGAACAATGGGGCCAAGATTATTGCAATAACAGATTCAATGTCGGCACCGATTGTAGCGCTTGCTGACCACGTTCTCGTTGCCAAAAGCGATATGGCAAGCTTCGTGGATTCGCTTGTAGCACCGCTTAGCGTGATTAACGCGCTTATTGTTGCAATTGGGCTAGAAAAATCCGACGAAATTTCAAAAACATATTCTAGGTTAGAAGAAATTTGGGATGAATACAACGTTTATGAAAAGGACGAGGGGAGTAATATGAATGCCGAATCAGACTGATGTCCTAGTAATTGGTGGTGGTGCGGCAGGTTTGATTTGCGCGGGATTTGCTGCGAAACGCGGCAGAAACGTTATTTTGCTAGAAAAAATGGAGAGGCCCGCAAGAAAGCTGATGATAACGGGAAAAGGTCGTTGCAATGTCACCAACAATTGCTCGCAGGAGGAACTGATTGCGGCCGTAAAAACTAATGCAAGATTCATGTATTCTGCGTTTTCTGCGTTTTCGCCTGCCGACGTTATTGCTTTGCTTGAAGGACTAGGTGTCCCACTAAAGACGGAGCGTGGTAACCGCGTATTCCCGCGTTCTGACAAGGCTGTGGACATTGTGGACGCATTGGTTCGATTTGCTAAAAACAATGGCGCAGTTATTAAAACTGGAGTAAAGTGCGATGAGTTAATTATCGAAGGTGACCATGCTGTAGCTGCTAAACTTTCTGACGATACTGTTATACATGCACAAAGCATAGTAATAGCGACTGGAGGAAGAAGCTACCCGCTTACAGGCTCAACAGGCGATGGCTACAGACTTGCAGAGCAAGCAGGACACACAATTATCTCGACGCGGGCATCACTGATTCCGATTGTACTCGAAGAAAAATTTTGCAGCGACCTAATGGGGTTGACGCTCAAGAACTGTACGCTAGCTTTGCGAAAAAAAGGCGACAATAAAGCCATATTTCATGAACAAGGCGAGATGCTTTTCACGCACTTTGGAATATCTGGGCCACTTGTTTTGAGCGCATCTGCGCACATGAACGGAGAGGCGACAGATTGGGCGATGTTCATTGATTTAAAGCCTGCACTTAGCCTAGAGCAGCTTGACATGCGAATCTTGCGAGATTTTTCAGAAAATCAAAACAAGGATTTTTTCAATAGCCTGTCTGCTTTGATGCCACGAAAATTAATCCCTGTTGTTGTGCGGCTTTCTGGTATTGATGGCGCAACAAAGGTACACCAAATCACAAAGCAATTGCGAATGGAATTTGCAGCATTGCTAAAGGCTTTGCCGCTGACTCCAAAAGAATTTCGCCCCATTGAAGAAGCTGTAGTCACCGCAGGCGGCGTCTCGGTTAAGGAAATAAACCCTAAAACAATGCAGTCCAAGAAGGTTGAAGGGCTTTATTTTGCGGGTGAAGTCATTGATGTTGATGCCTATACAGGTGGA
>JAVBKH010000021.1:0-5327 GCA_031554155.1 Oscillospiraceae bacterium | reverse complement strand
TCCACGCGCGCAGCATGTAGAATTGGCCCATCTTGGCGTCATTTTCGCACTGTACTTTTATAAGAAAAAAATCCTTAGAAAGCTGCTTGTTAAACAATATTTTAGACATTGCATCACCTATTCCTAAATATCAGCGAACACTATTTCGCCGCCGCAAATCGTGTATTTAACTTTGCCATAAAGTTTTTCCCCCACAAATGGCGAATTGCTTGACTTTGACGCGAAATCCCCAACGACAAAGCTCTCGTTGTCATCAAAAATCACAAGGTCCGCACGTTTTCCCACCTCAACTACGCCCGAGTCAAGAGAATAGAGCTTCGCAGGGGCGACCGTCATTTTTTCAATCAACGTAAACAGGGTCAAATGCCCTTGCTGCACCAGATTTGTAATTCCAAGCGCGAATGCAGTTTCAAGTCCAATTATTCCACTTGGCGCTTCAGCGAACGGCTTTTCTTTTTCATATGCCGCGTGTGGCGCGTGGTCGGTGGCAATCATATCAATTGTGCCGTCAACAAGGCCTTCAATAAGGCTTAGCCTGTCCGCTTCTGTGCGAAACGGCGGATTTAGCTTTGCAAGCGTTCCGTGGGCGAGAACTGCCTGTTCTGTGAGCGAAAAATGTTGCGGCGTAACCTCTGCCGTGACGTTTGCACCTTGGTTTTTTGCGATTCTAATAGCGTCAACTGACTCCTTGCAGCTCAAATGCTGCATGTGTAGCTGCGCACCTGTTTCAAGCGCAATCTTACAGTCACGCTCAACCATGCTGCTTTCGGAGATTCTCGGCGCACCACTGATTCCAAGTTTTTGGCTAACTTCGCCCTCGTTAATCCCCGCACAGCCTATTAATTCGGGGTTTTCCTCATGCAGACTAATGGGTATATCTAGCGACTTTGCAATATTGGCAGCATTTCGCAGAAAATTTTCGTCCAAGATAGGTACACCGTCATTGCTAAAACCAACCGCGCCTGCGGACTTTAACGCTGCCATATCCGTGATTTTATCACATGCAAAAGATTCGCTGACAGCAGCTACGGTCAACACGTTGATATCTGTTTTTTTCGAGGCTTCAAGGACTTTTTGCAAGGTGTCCGTGTTGTCAACAATCGGTTTTGTGTTCGCCATGCAAACAACCGTTGTAAATCCGCCTCGGGCAGCTGCTCTCGCACCTGTGGCAATGTCCTCCTTGTAGGTGAATCCTGGTTCGCGAAAGTGAACGTGTACATCTATAAATCCTGCTGAAATTTTAAGGCCCGTAGCATCAATAATCTTGTCACAACCGTTATCGCTCAAAGACTCGCCAATTTCCTTTATAAACCCATTTTCAATTAATATATCACAAACTCGAATACATTTGTTTTTCACGTCAACAAGCGCCACTGATTTGATTATTAACACAGTCTCACCTCCTTATTTAGTATATCACGCAAACTTTTATTGCACAATGCGTATTGTTTTTTTAGGTCCTGTAAAAGTAAGAAAAGATTATGGTTGTATTTATGATAAAAACAGTGTAAAATATATAGAAGCTATAGAGTAAAAGCAAGCAAACTGAAAGAAGATTGATTCATGAATGATGAGAACAACACATTTTCCCCAGATAAATTCGGCAAAATTTCCGATATGTCTTCGTTTGAAACCGAACTTAACGCAATAGAATCCACGCAAACTGCCTCACGAAAATCATCTAGAACCCTTAACATGTCAAAAAAACATGTGCTTATAGGTTTTGTTATATTAATGTTCCTTATTGCGGTGTTAGGCGTTTTTGCCTATGTTACAAATCTAAAATCTACCGAAGATTTCAAATACATATATACCGAGCCTATTGCTTTGCGCGACCGCGCGTTTAGGCTTAGTGTTTATGCGCTTAGGGCCTATGCTGCAACGGCTGAGTTGGCAATCACTGAATCTGGTGATTTTGAGAAGAAAGACAATTGTGTTAATAGATTGAATGAGAATATTTATTCGCTAGAAACACAAATGAGGGATATACGCGAGCTTTCTGTGGGAAACCCGCAAATTGAATCCAGTCTTGACGAGCTAACAAAGCTAATTAACGACTGGAAAAAAATTCGCGATAGAGGCGTAACATTAGCTTATGCTGGCGACATGCAGGGATGTCGCGACATTATGATAGGAATTGGCCGCGAAAAAGTTGACGAAATTAGCGGCAGCCTAAATAAAATAATTTCGGACGCAAGTGATGCATCGGAATTCGAATACAACAAAGTTCTCTCGCGCTCCCGATTCTATGACACATTGTCTGCGTTTTTTGCACTTTCAGTTCTTGTCTTTAGCATCTTTATAATCTTTTATGTACGCAAAAAACTTGAAGAAGCAATTAAACTTGTCGACCGTTCAAACGATGAGCAAAATGAGATTCTCGACGAACTTATGATGATGGACGAATCCCTTCACCAAAATCTTTCTAGCCTTGAACGCGAATCCATGGTTATCATGGAGATGCAGGAACGGTACATAAATTCTCTCGAAGCTTCGAACGATGCTATATGGGAGCTTAACTTTGGCACAAACACATTTTTTGCATCTGAAAAATGGGAAGAAATTACTGGCATACCCAATATGACAGTTTATAACGAAAAACAAATTGTAGGTGCAGTTCATGAAGATGACCGAAAAAGGTTTATTGATACTTTCAGAAAAAAGTCTGGTTCGTTCAATTTTCAGATTCGTATGCGAGATGACAACGCTCCACTTCGTTGGCTAAATGTTCGCGGAAAATGGCTTGATGACCATAGGTGCACCGGTTCTGTTTCTGACATTACGCAGAAAAAAAGCTCCGAAGAATACATCGAGTTTATGGCATACAACGATTCAATCACGCACTTGCCCAATCGCGCATTCTTCCTGAACGAGCTTGAGAATGTTTTGCTTCGTTCAAAGGAAAATGGTTCAATGGGGGTTGTTCTGTTCGTCGACCTCGACAATTTCAAGTTGATAAATGATGGTTACGGCCACGATTTTGGAGACCGCGTATTGTACGAAGTTGCCCGCAGATTAAGAAATTCCATTGAAAAACGAGCATTACTCGCCCGTTTTGGCGGCGACGAATTCTTGTTGCTTGTTGAAAATGTGAAAAGTAGCGCCGAAGTTTCATCGCATATTGCGACCGTTACCGATGCCTTTTCTAATCCTTTTCAGCTTGACGGCGGGCTGTTCTATATCACAGCAAGTATTGGTGTAGCACTCTTCCCCGAAGACGGCCTAGACGTCCACCAGTTGCTTAAAAACTCTGACTCTGCCATGTATGAGAGCAAAAACTCTGGGCGCAACACTTTCGCATTCTACGACAAGGATATGTCAGAAAAACTACTGCGCAAAACCGCTGTCAGTGATGTTTTGCGTACAGCAATTGAAAATGAATCCGTGTACCTTGTATTTCAGCCACAGGTACACGCAAGCAGTGGCAAGCCACAGAGCATTGAAGCGCTTATGCGCATCAAGGACCCAGTCCTCGGCTTTCTTTCGCCAGTCGAATTCATTCCGCTTGCAGAGGAAACACGTCTAATAATTCCGCTAGGATATTGGGCAATACGCAAATCAATTGAAATGGATTTGCAAATGCAAACCCAAGGTCTTGTATTGAACAACATTTCCGTCAACGTTTCGGAAATTCAATTGCGCGAAACTGATTTTGTCAGCACAGTTAAAGGTATCATTGATGAGTATAACTACGACGCTTCAAGGCTTCATCTAGAAATAACCGAAAGCATTCTTCTCAACAATATTGATGATAAAATCGCTATTTTTGAGGATTTGCACAGTATTGGCGTGAAGATAGAACTCGACGATTTTGGCACAGGCTACAGTTCGCTTAACTATGTTCGCATGATTCCGCTAGACGTACTCAAGATTGATAAATGCTTCACCGACGAAATCGGTATCAGCAGCGAAAAAGAAGGACTTATTGACCTCATCATACGTCTTGCAAGAATGTTTAATGCCGACATCGTTGCTGAAGGCGTTGAAACAAAAGAACAGGTTGAGTTTTTCAAGAAAAAAGGCGATATAATTTTGCAGGGATATTATTACAGCAAACCCGTTGAAGCGAACGACTTGCAAGCAAAGTTCCAGGAAATTGACTCTAAAAGCTATAAATAGGCTTATCGTAGTCTAATTACAAAGCGGCCGTGGAGAAATCCACGGCCGCTTCCAGTCTATCAAAAAAAGTCGCCTTCTGGCGTTGGAAACGCCGCACGCCTTGGTGCTTTTTCGCCTCTTCTCAAATGTTTTTATTGTATTTTACCAAAACTGAGCTTTCACTCGCGTGAAAACTCCGTTTTTTACAGGCTGCAACCACCAGTTCACTTGCAGGTGGTTTAAAGTTTGCCTATAAGCTGATATTTTAGATATAATATACTATTTTTAATAACAAAAAAAATATCGAATATTTATATTGACAACCTATGTCATATGTAGGATAATAAAAATGCACGGGTGATATGCCGACATGATGTGATGTAATACACTAAAGGTCTAAATATTATCCGAGAACGTTGCGCCAAGATAGGATTGTGATATGTATGCGAAAAATAACGAAATCATTAGCTATTGCATCTCTGTTTCCAGAAACGCTAAAAAGCCATCATGCGCTTGAAAACACACTCTCTCGCTTGAGTGGGCGGGGCTTCGGCATGGTTGAATTTTACGCCCCACCAGGCAATGACGAAGAGACGGCAAAAATCCTTAGTAAGACGGGTTTTGATTCAATTCTAATCGGAGTATATGCACTTAAAGGCGCAGGGCCTTCACTATGCGCAATAGACGAGGAAGAACGGAGCAAAGCCGTTGCAACCCTAATAAACTGCATCGACCGTGCATCTGTGTTAGGGTCGCGCGCAGTAATGATTAACAGCGGCTTTTTGCCAAAAAACCCAGCACAAATTGAAGCTGCCTGCTCAAGCTATATAAGTTCCATCGGTGAAGCGTATAGTCACATCATATCACATGGTTATAATACGGAAATCGTATTGGAGCCTGGCGATAGCTGCGTGCAATCATTTCAACTTTTAGGCCCAACAAAACGCGTGATTGAAACAACTAAGGCGATTCGGGAAAAACATTTTGGGTACGGACTTACAATGGACGTTGCTCATCTTCGTGAGGAGAGTGAGGACGTGCTGGAGTCCTTGTCACTTACTTTGCCCTATTGTAATCATGTACATTTGTGCAATTGTGTGATGGATAATCCAGATGATGCGTTCTATGGTGATAAACACGTGGATTTCGACCATGCAGGAGCAAGCTTCACATACGAAAGCTTTGAAAAGCTTTACGATAATATTTGCGAGATGTACGCTGAACGTGAT
>JAVBKH010000015.1:0-6308 GCA_031554155.1 Oscillospiraceae bacterium | reverse complement strand
ATATATAAATTTTAAAGATAAGAAAAGCCATTCTTCAAATTTGAGAAGAATGGCTTCAATATTTAGATTAAATCTATTTGTCTTGATGGCAAACGGACGAACTTGGGCAACCTTCACAGCCGCAGCCACAGGACTTGCCTTTCTTTTTGTCCTTAGCCACTTTGATTATGGCTAAAGCTACAGCCACAAGGACTATTGCGCTGACGATAATTGTCGAAAGATTTGCTGTAAAAAAAGCTGACATAAAAGCTTCCTCCGTTTCGTGGCTTCACGCATTAAGCGAGGTAGATGCTTAATGCGTGGGCAGTTTTCTATATGTTCAAGCTAAAAACTTAGACGTTGAACGCTTTTGAGCGGGTTGCTACTGATTTCGCTTTTTTGTATGGGCGGAATAGGAAGTAGGCAAGTGTAGCCAAAACCAAAAGTGCTGCCACAGTGCCAACACCGAAGTGGCCAGTTGTGAAAAGATTGCCGAATTGATATACGCAAAGCGAAACCGCATATGCAAGGCATGTTTGGTAGCCAATCGCAAACCAAGTCCACTTAGCGTTGTTCATTTCGCGGCTAATTGCGCCGATTGCTGCAAAGCAGGGAGCGCAGAGCAGGTTAAACACTAAGAAAGAATATGCGGAAATTACCGTAAAGTGCGCGGCCAATGTTCCCCAAATCTCTGCGCCGTCCTCGGCGACTTCGGCAAAGCCGAAGAGAACACCAAATGTTGCGACAACGTTTTCTTTTGCAACCAACCCTGTGATAGTTGCCACGGCTGCTTGCCATGAGCCAAAACCAAGGGGGGCGAAAATCCAAGCAATTGATGTTCCGAGAGCTGCAAGCAGTCCGTCGCGCAAATCATCAACCATGCCAAAGCTACCGTCAACCATGCCGAAATTGGATAAGAACCAAATCAAAATAGATGACAACAGAATTATTGTGCCTGCTTTTTTAATGAAAGACCAACCACGCTCCCACATGCTGCGAAGAATGTTTTCCACGGTGGGCATGTGGTAGGAAGGAAGCTCCATGACAAACGGGGCAGGGTCACCCGCAAACACGGCCGTTTTCTTTAGCATAATGCCCGATATGACAATCGCTGTAATTCCTAGAAAATATGCGCTTGGAGCAACCCACCAAGCACCACCTAGCAATGCGCCAGAAATCAGTGCGATAACAGGCAGCTTTGCGCCGCAGGGAATAAAAGTTGTGGTGATAATCGTCATTTTGCGGTCTCGGTCACTTTCAATAGTGCGGGAGGCCATGATGCCAGGAACGCCGCAGCCTGTGCCGATTAGCATAGGGATAAAGGATTTGCCGGAAAGACCAAACTTGCGGAAGATTCTATCCATGATGAATGCGATTCTTGCCATGTAGCCGCAACCTTCAAGGAATGCAAGGAAGATGAACAGAATCAGCATTTGTGGCACAAAGCCTAAAACTGCGCCAACGCCGCCGATTATGCCGTCAAGAATCAAGCTGTTGAGCCAATCCGCTGTGCCGATTGCAGACAAGAAATTTTCTACGATGACTGGAACACCTGGAATCCAAAGTCCGAACAAGCTCCAACCTTCGCCGAAAACGCCGTCATTTGCCCAGTCTGTGGCAATCGTGCCGATTGTGGTGACGGAAACGTAGTACACCACGAACATTACAATCGCAAAAATGGGAAGCGCAAGCCACCTATTTGTGACGATGCTGTCAATTTTGTCGGACGCGCTCATCTTGCCGTGGTTTTTCTTGGTGTGGCACTTGGCGATGAATGACGTGATGTACGAGTATCTATTGTTCGTGATAATGCTTTCGGAATCATCGTCAAGTTTGTCTTCAACTTCCGCGATGATGCTTTCTACATTGGGGACAGATTTCATCTGGCCTGAAATTTTTTCGTCCCGCTCAAATAATTTGATTGAGTAAAAACGTTTGTGTTCTTCGAGAATATCGCTGCCGAGAGTCGCTGAAATTTTCGCCAACGCTTCCTCGACTTCTGGTTCAAAATTATGTACGGGAATAGCTTTCAGTTTTTCTTGCGCGGCTTTGACTGCGAGCTGTGCAGCCTCTGTTATACCTGTGCCTTTGAGTGCTGATATGGTCACAATCTTGCAGCCCATCATTTTCGAAAGCTCTGCAATGTTGATTGTGTCGCCGTTTCTTTCAACAATATCCATCATGTTTATTGCGACAACAACGGGTATGCCAAGCTCCAAAAGCTGTGTTGTCAAATACAAGTTGCGCTCAATATTTGTGCCGTCTACAATATTCAGGATTGCATCAGGGCGTTGAGTCAGCAAATAATTTCGGGATACAACCTCTTCCAAGGTGTAGGGGGAAAGGGAATAAATGCCAGGCAAATCCATTATTGAAACATCTTTGTTCCCCTTGAGCTTGCCCTCTTTTTTCTCAACAGTTACGCCAGGCCAGTTGCCGACAAACTGATTTGAGCCAGTGAGCGAATTAAACAGGGTGGTTTTTCCGCTATTGGGATTGCCAGCAAGTGCAATAGTTATAGCCATAAAATTTCCTCCTCAAAGCGAGTTAATTGCAACTAACTCATATTCCTTAAAATAGCCGAGAGCTAATGTCCCAGCTTGCTTAATCATTCAACTTCAATCATCATTGCGTCTTCTTTGCGAAGGGAAAGCTCATACCCGCGCACTGTAACTTCAATAGGGTCTCCTAGCGGGGCAACTTTTCTTAAAAAAATCTCTGTTCCCTTGGTTATGCCCATATCCATTATGCGGCGTTTTACTGCGCCTGCGCCAGAAATTTTAGCGACCTTGGTTGTTTCACCGATGGATATATCTTTTAGAGTTTTCATCGAACATCATCCTCTCAAGCGTTTGAACTAAACCACGATTTTGTTCGCCATTTCGCGGCTAATAGCCACGCGCGAATCCTTGACATTGACGATGACATCGCCACGATTTTCCGACACAAGTGTGATATTTCCGCCAACGACGAAGCCGAGACTCTCCAAAAATCTTCTGATATCGTCCTTGCCGCCAACTTTTTTTATGCTAATAGGCTCACCGATTCTGGCCATTGTCAAAGGCATATATATCTCTCCTTTTAGGTTAGTGTCAACTAATATAATTATGTTAGCATAAACTAACTTTTTTGTCAACAGACTTTTCAGACATTTTTATAAATATTCGTTGAGTTTCGCACAGAAAGAATGTTATACTATATCAAATGACAAAAGAAAAATTTGTAAAGGAGCGAAAGTTTGAAAATTCAAGAATCTGCTGAAAATTATTTGGAGACAATTTTGATATTAGAACAACGAAACGCGCATGTTCGCGCAATCGACATCGCAAATGAGCTTGCCTTTACGAAGCCCAGTGTAAGTGTGGCGATGAAGCATCTTAGGGAAAACGGGTATATACTTATTGATGGTGCAGGCTCTATTTCGCTCACGCAAACAGGGCTTGAAATTGCGCAAAAGATGTACGAAAGGCATACATTCCTTTCAAAATGGCTGATTGAGCTTGGCGTTGATAAAGACATTGCCCTTGAGGACGCCTGCCGAATAGAGCATGTTATCAGCACGGAAAGCTTTGAGGCGATTAAATCAAAGCTACTTATAGTTTAAGTAATTGTAACACAACCACTTCCTTATCATAAAATGTATTGATGCGGGTATTTATCCCGTAAAATACATAATTAAGGCATAAGGAGTGGCAGAAAAAAATGATTCTTGAACAAAATTATGCAGCTCGCTCACTTGAATTGCACCTGTTTTTTGGTCGCATAATGAAAGAACACGCTCTGTTTCTTGAAGCGGGATTCACGCCCGCAGATGTAGGCTTTGCAAGAACTGCTGACCAGTACAAAGCCCATTTTGAGGCGGTTTTGCAAAATGCAATCCAGTTGAGCAACGGTGTTGTTAGCAATGCGGTCCTTCGTTCTGGTGAAATTGTCACCGATTTTACGTTGGGTAGCGAGCAAAAGACGCAAAAGTTCACCAATATCCCAATTAATCAGAACTTGACTATGATGGAGTCGCGTCTTGCTGGGTCGGATAATCCAAACATATCGCCTGCCCTCGCAGAGAGCGTAAAAACGCTAAATGCAAGCGTAATGACGCTGCTTGATAGCTTTATTGAGTTTAAAACAAACGTACTTAACAATGTGCAGTCGTGCAATATGTTCACGGCGAACTATCCGCTTTTACTCGACCATATTTTGCGCGAAGCTAAGATGTATCGCAGCCACTTGGCGGCACTTGACAGCGGCAAAATGCCTGACGAAAGCGCAAAACATGTGGAACTTTTCTGGGACCAAATAATGCTAGAACATGCGCTGTTTATCCGCGGATTGCTTGACCCTTCCGAGGGCGAGCTTATAAGCACGTCCAACGAATTTGCGAAAGAGTACACAGCTTTACTGGAAAAAGCGAGAATATCCACTGACAAAATGCTTGCAAGCGTCACAAGTGAGACCTTAGCTGAAACAAAGAAATATCGCGACTTTAAGGCAGCAGGCACAAAAGGCATAGCCGAGTGCAAAATTCGCTCAATAATTTTGCCGCTACTTGCAGACCACGTGCTTCGTGAGGCTAACCACTACATACGCTTGCTTGAACAAGCGCATTAGAAAAGGCTTTTTTTATATGAAACTATAAAAGCATAGCAGCTATTAAAAAAAGAATAGCTGCTATGTTTTTTTCTATTGACAAAAAACTGCAAACCAGTATATAATAGTAACAGTTGAAAGATTATTCAACTGTTGAATTGAGGTGAAAGATTTTGCACGAAAACGATAACCGCCTTGTGTGCGACTGTGACGTTATTCACGCGGATATAGTCGAAAACGTTAAGGCGCATATTCCAGAGGAACGCAAACTCTACGAGCTTGCAGAATTGTTCAAAGTGTTGGGCGACACCACGCGAATAAAGCTGCTTTGGGCGCTTAGCTGCCACGAAATGTGCGTTTGCGACTTGGCAGTTCTGCTCAACATGACAAAGTCAGCAATATCACACCAACTGAAAGTGTTGCGCCAAGTAAGGCTCGTAAAAACCCGCAGAGAGGGCAAAGTCGTCTTTTATTCCCTCGACGATGACCACGTTAAGGCTGTGTTCGAAATTGGCATGACGCATGTCGAAGAAAGGTGATACTTATGACCAAAGAATACTTATTGCAAGGCTTGGACTGCGCCAATTGCGCCGCTAAAATCGAGGCAGACATCTCTAGACTTGACTGGGTTGAGGCAGCGTCTGTAAACTTTACAACGACCACGTTAAAGCTTGGTCTAAACGAAAGCTTTGTCGGCGAAATTGAAAAAGAAATTAGCAAAATAGTGCATAAATACGAGCCAGATGTGACTGTTGAAGAAAAAGTTGCAGGCAAAAAAATAAAGACTACCGAAGAGCCAAAAGTCAAAGCAATATTAAACTACACACGGCTTGCGCTTGGCGCGTTGCTTTTCGTTTTAGGTTTAGTTTTAAAGCTTTCCTTTGCGGGTGAGCTTAGCCTGTTTTTAATAAGCTATATATTTGTTGGCGGTGATGTCGTGGTCAACGCCGCAAAAAATATTTCCAAGGGGCAGGTCTTCGACGAAAATTTCTTGATGATGCTTGCGACATTCGGCGCATTTGCAATCCGCGAATTTCCCGAGGCTGTGGCCGTTATGCTGTTCTACCAAGTTGGTGAGCTTTTTCAAGACGCCGCAGTCAACAAATCACGCAGGTCAATAACCGAGCTAATGGATATTCGGTCCGACTTTGCGAACTTGAAAACTGCCGATGGCACGATGAAAGTCACGCCAGAAATCGTTAAAGTCGACGACATAATCATTGTAAAGCCGGGCGAAAAAGTGCCGCTTGACGGTATTGTTCAAGACGGAGAATCTATGATGGAAACCTCTGCATTGACGGGTGAGTCTGTCCCACGTGGCGTGAAGTCGGGCGACCTTGTGCTTTCTGGCTTTATCAATCAAACAGGCGTTTTGACCATTAAGGTTACAAAAAACTTTGGTGAATCCACAGTCTCAAAAATTCTCGATATGGTGGAGAATGCCAGCAACAGAAAAGCCCCCACAGAAAGCTTTATTACGATTTTTTCAAAGTACTACACGCCCGCAGTGGTTCTGCTTGCGGCAATTATCGCATTCGTGCCGCCGATTATTTTGGGCGGAGGTTTTAGCGAATGGATAAATCGAGGACTTGTTTTCTTGGTGGTCTCCTGCCCATGTGCCCTTGTAATTTCAATTCCCCTTGGATTTTTCGGCGGTATTGGCTGCGCCTCAAAAAACGGCGTGCTAATCAAGGGCGGCAACTATCTTGAAGCGCTAAATCGCGTTGAAATTGTTGTTTTTG
>JAVBKH010000092.1:0-12635 GCA_031554155.1 Oscillospiraceae bacterium | reverse complement strand
GCAAAAATTCAGGCAGCAACAGGCGGCATTCCACTAGTGCTTCACGGCGGAACAGGAATCCCCGAAGAAATGATTAAAAGGGCAATCAGCCTTGGAGTCAGCAAAATTAACGTAAACACCGAGTGCCAACTCGTTTTTGCTAATGCAACACGCAAGTACATTGAAGCAGGCAAGGACAAGGAAGGCAAAGGCTTCGACCCTCGCAAGCTGCTTGCACCAGGCACAGATGCAATTAAGGCAAGCGTAAAGGAAAAAATGGAGCTGTTTGGCTCGGTTGGCAAGGCATAATGAGCCGCGCTGACCTAATTTTCAAAGAAAACTGCCGACAAATCATAGATTTTGGCGTGTGGGACAAAGAATTTGATGTTCGACCAAAATGGGCAGACGGCACAGCAGCCTACACGAAAAAAAGTTTTGGCATAGTCAATCGCTACAATCTCGCTGAAGAATTCCCACTGCTCACGTTGCGCAAGACAAATCTTGTCAACGCAGTGGACGAGTTGCTTTGGATTTGGCAAAAAAAATCGAGCAATGTCCAAGATTTAAACAGCCATATTTGGGATTCATGGGCGGACGAAAGCGGCTCAATTGGCAAGGCTTACGGCTATCAGCTTGGAGTAGAATCCAAGTACAAAGAGGGAATGTTTGACCAAGTTGACCGAATTTTGTTCGACCTCAAAAACAATCCAAGCAGCCGCAGAATAATGTCAAACATCTATGTACATGCCGATTTACACGAAATGAACCTATACCCTTGCGCCTACAGCATGACTTATAATGTAAGCGGCAAAATGCTAAACGGCATTTTAAATCAACGCTCGCAGGATATGCTCACCGCAAACAACTGGAATGTGGCGCAATATGCAGTTTTGCTGCACATGTTCGCCCAAAGTTGTGGACTTGTTGCAGGCGAGCTTGTCCACGTCATCGCAGACGCGCATATTTACGACAGGCACATACCAATAGTGGAGGAACTGCTCACACGCGAGCCGTTTCAAGCTCCAACCCTCACCATTGACCCCGAAATCAAAGATTTTTATGATTTTAAAGTCGAAAGCTTTAAGCTTGAAAATTACGATTTTCACAAGCTTGGGGCGAAAATCGAAGTTGCAATTTAAAAAAGGAAAAACACAACGGATATTTTACCCGTTGTGTTTTTTTAATTTTTACGGCAATAATAAGTCTAAGCCGAGTAAAATCGGCACATCAATTCGCATAAAGGAGAATTTTTATAATGGCAACTTTAACCGCAAAAGAATTAACGGCTATAGAAGACCAGCTTGGATTAGAGCAAAATCTTATTAAAAAATATAATATGTACGCACAAACTTCGGCAGATGCATGTATTAAAACAAAGTGTGAGCAGATTGCAGGCAAACATCAACAGCATTACAATACTCTGCTCAGCCACTTAAACTAGGAGGAACGATTATGGATATGCAAGGTAATTTCAGCGACAAGGACATTCTAACAGACGTTCTTTCTAGCCAAAAATTCGTTTCGGACGGCTACAATTCCTTCGCAAACGAATGCGCAACACCCGCTGTTAGAACTGATTTCGTAAACATTCTAAACGAAGAGCACCAGATTCAAAGCGAAATTTTCACAGAAATGCAAGGCCGCGGTTGGTACGCAACCGAAGCTGCCGACCAAAATAAAATAAATCAAACTAATCAAAAATACACTGGCATGAATTCCTAGCAATAAAATCCTCTCCTGCATTTGTGGGGGAGGACTTTTTTTAAGTAACACTTGAATTTATTCTGGATTTATTATACTATTAAAGTAGATATATTTTCAAGGGAGTTGAGTCAAGTGCATTCCGCCAAAATTTTAGTAGAAAAGCTCAATAAAAATGCTTACGCCAAAACATTCTCCCAGCTTTACCCCGCAAATCAGGCTACCCACCAAAAGCAGCGTTACATAAAGGCAATCGCAGAATTCATGAAAATTTACGGTGAAGACGCCAAACGCGAACTTACGTTTATTTCAGCGCCTGGCCGCACAGAGGTGGGAGGAAACCACACCGACCACCAACGCGGACGAGTTCTCGCGGCCTCCGTAAATCTTGATATTATTTGCGTTGTGGCAAAAAATAGCGAGAACGTTGTGCGAATTGAATCCGAGGGCTACAAGCAGGACGTTATTGACCTGCGTGTTTTGTCGGTGCAGCAAGCCGAAAAAGGCAAGGCGATTTCTTTGATTCGCGGCGTTATGGCGCGATTTAATCAGCTTGGATATAATATTGGCGGCTTCGACGCCTACACAACCTCTGACGTTTTGAAAGGTTCGGGGCTTTCCTCCTCTGCGGCTTTTGAAGTTGCAGTTGGCACAATTTTGAACTATGTGTACAATGAGGGCAAAATCTCGCCTGTTGAAATTGCACAAATCGGCCAATATGCTGAAAATGTCTTTTTCGATAAGCCTTGCGGGCTAATGGACCAAATGGCTTCCTCCGTCGGTGGCTTTGTTGAGATTGACTTTAAAGACCCAGAAAAACCAGTGGTTGAATCCGTTGACTTTGATTTTACCAATAGCGGACACACGCTTTGCATCGTGGACACTAAAGGCGACCACGCCGATTTGACCGATGAATACGCCGCAATACCGCAAGAAATGGGGAGCATTGCCAAGTTTTTTGGCAAACAATATTTGCGTGACGTTGACTTAAATCAATTTTACATGAAGCTACCTGCCCTGCGAAAAAAATTCGGAGACCGCGCAGTCCTCCGCTCCATGCATTTTTTTGGCGACAATGAGCGCGTTTTGCAGGAAGTTGCAGCGCTTCGCTTAGGTGATTTTGAAAAATTCAAGGAGCTAATCATCGAGTCAGGCCGCTCATCCTCCGATATGCTGCAAAATGTTTTTGCCACGCCATCACCCAATCAGCAAGGTCTTTCTGTCGCGCTTGCCATAAGCTCGATGTTACTTCAAAACAAAGGCGCTTGGCGCGTACATGGTGGCGGTTTTGCAGGCACAATCCAAGCCTTTGTTCCAAACGAAATTCTTGAACAATACCGTGCCTTTATGGAAAAAATCTTCGGCAAAGGCTCGTGCTACGAGCTTATGATTCGCCCGTTTGGCGGCATTGAAGTTAAAGAGGAGCTGTAATTTATGGCAGAGTTAAGATACAATCCCATTTCGCAAGACTGGATTATGGTGGCATCCCACAGGCAGGCGCGTCCGCAAATGCCTAAGAATTGGTGTCCGTTTTGCACAGGCAGCGGAAAAGTACCCGACGAAGGCTTTGATGTTTTGCGATATCCCAACGATTTTCCTGCACTTTCGGAAACTCCGCCAACCCCCGACGACGTTGCAGGCGGGCTTTTTGAGGTTGCCCCCGCCTACGGCAAATGCGAGGTTCTGCTTTACTCCGACAAGCACACAGCAACCCTCGCAGAGCTTGGCGACGAACATATCCACAAGCTTGCAAAAATGTGGCAGGATATATTCTTCGACATTTCTGCCGACGAGAAAATCAAATACGTGTACATTTTTGAAAACCGTGGAGACGTTGTTGGCGTGACTATGCCGCACCCACATGGCCAAGTTTACGGCTACAGCTTTATTCCAAAAAAGCTTGCAGAGGAAGCCGCAAGCACTACAGAATATTACAACAAAAACAAAACCAACCTTTACTGCGACCTGTTAAAGCAGGAAAAAACTGACGGCCGCAGAATTATATTTGAAAACGAGCATTTTACGGTCTATGTGCCGTTTTTCTCGCAAATCACCTACGGCGTACATGTAATGGCTAACCGTCAAGTGCCGCACCTCGCCGCCATGACTGATGACGAAATTTGCGCGCTTGGCGAAACTGTTCGCGCCTGCAATGGCATGTATGATGCGCTTTTTGATACAGTGTTCCCATACATGATGTGTATGCACAATGCGCCCGTCAACTCTGGAGATTTCTCGAAAAGTTGGCAGTTTCACATAGAGTTTTTCCCGCCAATGCGCGCCGCCGATAAACAGCAGTTTTTTGCCTCAAGCGAAACTGGCGCGGGTGCTTGGTGCAACCCCACATCACCGGAAGAAAAGGCCGAAGAATTGCGAATAGCGTACAAAAAATACCTCAATAAATAGTGCAAGTTTTGCTGCAATATTTATTGCATTGTGAAAAAATAGATTGACAATTTTTAGACAATATGATATATTTGAAAAGCAAACCAAGGGAGAACTGCGGTATGCAACAATTAATTGAGGGGTAGGATTATTTGATGAAGAAATTTATTCCTTTTGTATTAGTAGGGGCATTACTTATTGGCACATTTGCAGGTTGCGGCGCGGCAGGCGGCAGTGGCGCAGGAGCAGCCAAAACAGGATATTCTGTTCACACCTCTATTGGCAGCTCAAAAGACGCAACTGCTGACGCACCAGGTCAAGTTCAAGTTGACACCGTTGTCGTGTACACAACTGTAGGCGCAAACGGCAAAATTATTAATACAGGTATTGATACTGCACAAACAAGAATACCTTTTGATGCAACAGGCGTGATACCCGCAGACTTTGACCTTAACGGAGCACAAAAGACCAAGGTCGAAAAGGGTGCTGATTATGGCATGGTTAAAGCTTCCAAAATCGGCAAAGAGTGGTTTGAGCAATCTTCCGCACTAGCCGCTTGGACAGTTGGCAAAACTCCTGACGAAGTTGTTGGACTCAAGACAAAGAAAGTCGACGACAATCATCAGAGAGTGCCCGATGCCGCAGACCTTAACACAACCGTTTCCATTGATGTTGGCGAATACATAGACGGCGTTAAAGCAGCAAGCGCAAACCCACTACTCGGCAAAGAAGTCAAGAGCGGCTTCAAAACTGGTATGGGTATTGTCACAAGCGTAGCAAAATCGGCCAGCGTTTCCGCTGATAAGCCTGGTGTAGGCCAAGTGGACTCCGTTATGGCTATAGTCACACTTGATAAAGATGGCAAAATTGCTCAACTTAGATTTGACAACGCACAAACCAAGGTCAACTTTGATGCAACAGGCAAAGTCACATCAGACAAAGCAGCTCCCGTAAAGAGCAAGCAACAACTCAAAGAAGAATATGGTATGCTCAAAGCCTCCAAAATTGGCAAAGAGTGGTACCAACAAGCTGATGCTTTTGCAGAATGGTGCATTGGCAAGACTCTTGACGAAGTTAAGGGACTAAAGACCAAGAAGGTCAACGACGACCATCCTTCTGTTCCTGATGTTGCCGAGCTTAATTCCTCCGTTTCAATCACAGTTAACGACTACCAAGCAGCTCTTGAAAAAGCTGTTGCAAACGCTAAGTAATTAAATTACGCTTAATCTAAAACGTAGCACTTTCCGTCTGCTTTTGTAGGCGGAAAGTGCTTTGCAATGAATAAATAAATTCAAAGGTAAACTTCGATGAAAACAAAGATTATCGCAATCCTCTTGGTGCTTGTAATTCTTTTTACATCATGCCAAAAAACTCCAAGCTCACCTTACAGCAGATACGAGTCAACTTTTATGGATTTGTTCGACACATATTCAATAATAGTCGGCTATGCAAAATCAGAGCAGGAGTTTAACGGCTACGCAGAGATAATCTACAGCAAGATGAAAGATTTGCATCAACAATACGATATTTACAACAATTATGCAGGGATTAACAACATTAAAACCATCAATGATAACGCAGGAGTGGCTAAGGTAGCCGTTTCCGACGATATTATTAATTTGCTTATATTCAGCAAAAAAGCGTGTAATGATACTGATGGCTTTGTCAATGTTGCAATGGGTTCAGTGCTCAAAATTTGGCATGATTATCGCACCGAAGGGAATAATGACCCTGAAAATGCAAAGCTACCACCAATGGAGCTTCTAAAAGAAGCGCAAAAGCTCACAAATATTGATAATGTGATTATTGATGAAGCTGAAAAGACCGTGTTTCTCGCGAAAAAAGGCATGAACTTGGACGTTGGTGCAATCGCAAAAGGCTATGCAACGCAGGTTGCCACAGACACAGCAAAGCAAGCAGGCATGACGTCTGCCCTTGTAAGCATTGGCGGAAATATTTGTTCAGTCGGCAAGCCCGAGGACGGTATTCGTGCAAGGTGGGGCATTGGAATCCAAGACCCCAAGCTTGATGTAGGCAACACGCAAGAACCTATCGACACCGTTTTTACAAATGACACAAGCGTTGTCACAAGCGGCGATTATCAGCGTGCCTACGAGGTTGACGGCAAAATTTACAACCATATTATCGACAAAGACACTCTCATGCCCGCCGACCGATACGCCAGCGTCACCATTATTTGCAAAGATTCTGGTCTCGGCGACGTTTTATCCACGGGTGTTTATGTTCTGCCAGTTGAGGACGGCAAGCGCCTGCTTAAAAAATTAGGCGCAGAAGCCATGTGGATTCACTTCGACGATACAATCGAAGCCACTGACGGATACAAAAAAATATCAAAAAAATTAGGCAACTACAGCGCAGTCGATAAATAATTCCCACACTGCGGTCGGCGCAGCATCAAAAGTTGCTTTGCAACACAATTTTATGTTATAATAACAAAATCACATTCTAAGAGGTGACTTATGAAGCAACTTTGGGTACGCCGCACTGCCCTTTTTATGACTGGCCAGACGATTACCTTGTTTGGCTCGTCGATTGTACAGTATGCAATTAGCTGGCACATCACGCTGACTACCAAAAGCGGCATGATGCTGATGATTTCCACACTTTGCGGATTTCTACCGCAACTGCTAATTTCGCTGTTTGCAGGTGTTTGGGCAGACCGCTACAACCGCAAGACCTTAATAATTCTCGCAGACTCTATGATTGCAATTTTTACTGCAATTCTCGCGATTCTTTTCACGATTGGCTATAAAGAAATATGGCTTTTGTTCGTGATTTCGGCAATACGGTCAGTTGGTTCAGGCATACAAACTCCCGCAGTGAGCGCGTTTTTGCCAGAGCTTGTGCCGCAAGATAAGCTAATGCGCGTAAACGGCATCAATTCAAGCATTATGAGCTCAATGTTGTTGATTTCCCCGATAGCAGCAGGCGGACTTTACTCAATCATGGGATTGGGCTCCGTATTTTGGGTTGATGTTATAACCGCCGTGATTGGCATTTCCTTACTGCTTGCGCTCAAAACCGAGCCACGCGAAAAATCTATTCACGAGCCAGAGCATATCTTCAGCGAAATGCTTAAAGGCATCAAATACGTGACGAAAACACCGTGGTTGCGCCAACTTTTGGGATATTACGTTGTGTTTTCTGTTATGTTCGGCCCAGTTGTGTTCCTTACTCCGCTAATGGTCGCGCGAAGCTTTGGCCCAGAACCTTGGCGTCTCGTGGTTCACGAGGTTGTTTTCTTTGTGGGCGGCATCGCAGGTGGACTTCTTGTGGGCACATGGGGCGGATTCCGCAACAAAATACACACGCTTATTGTTGCATCGGCTGTGTTCGGCCTAACTACCTTCGTCATGGGTTTTTCGCCAAACTTCTGGTTTTATCTTGGCGTAATGCTGCCGATGGGCTTATCTATGCCATTTATTCACACAGGCTCCGTAACCGTTATGCAAACACACGTCGCCCCCGAATTTATCGGGCGAGTGTTTGGCTTGGTTTCAATCATTGGCTCTGCCACAATGCCGCTTTCAATGGTCATATTTGGGCCGCTTGCTGATGTTACAAGCGTTGAGCTTCAGCTTATCATCACAGGCGTGCTAATGATTGCAGTTTCGCTATTTGCTTTGCGTTTTAGAGAAATGCGTGCGATTGGCGCAGCTTTACCGCCAGAAACTCCCACCGAGCCAGAATTATCTTAAACTTGTCTCCAATTACAAACCTCCCGCCTGTGAAGCCACAAACGGGAGGTTTTTGTTTACGCTTTTTCTGAAAGCACATTTTTAATGGCTTTAGCAAACTGGTCGGGGCATGACGTTGCGTTATTGTCGCAGCTAATCCCCTCAAGCCTTGCTACAAGCTCGTTTGCAGCCATTCCCTCCGCGAGCATTGCAACACCTTTGGCATTGCCGTTGCAGCCACGTGTAAAGCTAACATTTCTAACAATATCATTTTCGTCTAAGTCAAACGAAACTTCGACAGCGCACGTTCCAGACATTTTGCACATATGTGTTGACATAATTTTAGCCTCCTACCCAATAATACCAATACATTCTATCGCAAAAATCTTGAAAAGTAAATTGCAATTATTATGCGCTTGCCATTTGGCTGATTAGTACAGAATCCTTGCAAATAAATATATAAAATGCGACATGCGTAAACTCAAGTTTTGTGGTATAATTAGGTAGTTAATGAAAGGACGTGTTAAAATGGCATTTGATATTTTTGTAAATTTTAACGGAAACTGCCGCGAAGCAGTGGAATTCTACGCAAAGGTGTTCAAGCTTGATGTTCCGCAATTTATGTATTACAAGGACGCTCCACCAGACGAAAACTACCCTATTCCCGATTCTGACAAGAATTTTGTCATGTACGCTTGCTTGCCGATTTACGGCTGCAACGTCATGTTCTCCGACTGTCCAACAGAAATGCCCGCAGTCATCGGCACTAACATCAGCCTCACAATCAGCTCAAAGGACAAAGACGAGTTGACCCGTATATTTAATGAAATTGGCGAAGGCGGCGAGGTTGGCATGCCTTTGCAAGTGACTTTCTGGAGCGATTGGTACGGCATGGCAACGGACAAATTCGGCGTGATTTGGCAAGTTAGCCACGACAGCGGCAAATATTAAAAACATTATTCGGGCGCTTTAATAGCGCCCGAATCTTATAGTAGGTGGTAAAAAATGAAATACGAATGGAAAAAACAGGACAAAGCTTTGTATCTTCCATTATCTAAGCCTGAAATTGTTAATGTACCAAGCTTTTCATTTTTCATAGTCAATGGCGAGGGTAGCCCAGACAATGAAGCTTTTGCTGAGGCTGTTGGCGCGCTCTATTCCCTTAGTTATGGGGTGAAAATGTCCCCCAAGAGCGGTGTTGCCCCGCAAGATTATTTTGAATACTCAATTTTCCCACTTGAAGGGATTTGGTCGCTGACGGAAAGAGGAAAGACACTGCCAACTCTTGACCGAAACGAGCTTGTATACACACTAATGATTCGTCAGCCAAGCTTTGTTACGCCAGATTTTGCAGCACAGATTCTTGAATCTGTGAAGAAGAAAAAGCCAAATATAATGCTTGATACAGCGACTTTTAGCGAAATTAACGAAGGTCTCTGCGCTCAAATGCTTCATAACGGGCCATATAGCGACGAGCCTGCAAGCTTTGCAGCTATGGAGGAATTTTGCACTACCAACGGTTACACTCGCATATCAAAAGAGCACAGGGAAATTTATCTCACCGACGCACGCAAAACTGCCCCCGAAAAACAACGCACAGTTTTACGGTTTAAGGTGGAAAAGACTAGCAAATCCTAGGCAGTGACTCCCCCGAAAGTGGCCCGATATTTCGTTTGCCGCCAATTTTTGTGGTGAGAATAACACCGCTGCCATCTTGGAGCGTACCAATTTGTGCAGCATTTTTGCCATAGGCTGCCGCTCGTATTATTTCAATTGCATGTTCTGCTTGCTCATGTGGCACGGCCATAAGCATATTGCCCTCGTTGCCCATGTAGAGAGCATCAAGGCCCAAAATAGAGCAAAGACCCTTAACCTGCCGAGAAATTGGCAGGTTTTTTTCGTCTATGACAGCGGAAAGCTTTTGCTGCTTCGCAACTTCCCACAAAACAGTGGCAAGACCACCTCGTGTAATGTCTCGCATACCATGTAGGCTGATTTTTGCCTCCCTCAACTTCGAGACAATCTCGCATAAGGGGGCGACGTCGCTTGCAATTCCGTTTTCAATCCCCATGCGCGCGCTCATAATGCAAGCATGATGCTCGCCCAAAAATCCTGTCACAATGAGAGCATCACTCGGCTTTGCTGACCTGAAATCGACTGCCTCGCAAGCAAGTTCACCCACGCCAGAAGTGGAAATATAAATCCCGCCGTTACCCTCAACGACCTTAGTGTCCCCTGCAACGACGCAAACTCCCGCTTCTTTGGCGGTCTCGGCCATTGATTTTACAATTTTATCAAGGTCGTTGGTGTCAAGTCCCTCTTCCAAAATGAACGATGCGCTCAAATATTTTGGCACTGCGCCAGTCGTAAGCAAATCATTGACCGTACCGCAAACGGCAAGTCTGCCAATATCGCCGCCTAAAAAAAACAGTGGCTTAACGACAAATCCGTCACAGGTAAAGGCGAGCTTGCCTTTCGTGTCTAACACAGCTGCATCATGTGTTCCATTACCTTGGTGGCTGCCAAAATGCTTCAAAAAAATTTCTTCAATAAGCTTTGAGGTCTCACGCCCTCCGCTGCCGTGATTCATGTTAATCGTCATTTTTTCCCTCCAAGTTTGCAAACCAAATTCCACATGCGCCCTCGCTTGAAACCATGCACGCCCCAATTGGATTATCAGGTCGGCAAGTTTTCTGAAACAGGCTGCACTCATCGGGATTTATTCGCCCCAAGATAACATCACCGCATCGGCAGCCACTTTGCACATGTTCGTCACCGTTTTCGGCATACTCTATCGCATAGTCACTGTACTCACCGCGGACAGATAACGCCGACGCTTCAATCTTGCCAATTCCTCGCCAAACACCGTCAGCAGGGGCAAAATATTGCTTTATGGCAGCTTGGGCTTTTTCGTTGCCCTTATCGCGCACAACATTTCTATATAAATTTTCGACATGTGCTTCGCCTGCGTCTATTTGCGTCAAGATGTTGTAAAGTGCAAGCATGATGTTTTCTGCCTCAAACCCCGCCACTACGAACGGCTTTTTATGCCTGCCGCAAATAGGTTCGAAAGCGTCACTGCCAATAACAACTGCAACATGCCCTGGGCACAAAAAGCCGTCAACTACCTCATTTTCGCAAATCCAATCAAGTGCAGACGGCATCGTTTTTAGCGCGGAAATAATCTTGACATTGCTAATATTTTGCTTTGTCAACTCTTCCAAAAGAATAGCGTAAATAGGCGCAGTAGTCTCAAAACCCACTGCCGCCACAATATAACGTATGCTTGGATTTTTTTTAGCAAGCTCAACAGCCTCTAGCGGCGAATAAATCATGTGTAGCGAAGCACCCTCCGCTTTTGCTTGGGAAGGTGAAAGCTTGCTGCCATTTACCTTGAAAAGGTCGCCAAAGCAAAGTACACATGTGCTTTTTTGAAAAGCAAGCTCAACTAATGCGTCAATGTAGGAGGCTGTCGTCACACAAACGGGACAACCAGGCCCAGAAACAAGCTTAATATTGGGCGAAAGCAAGCCGCGCAAGCCGCTTTTTGCGATTGCAGACGTGTGTGTGCCACACACCTCCATTATTTTCACAGGCCTTGGGTATGCACTGAGGAAACTAGTCACTTGCTCAAGCGTCATTGCTTCCAAGCTCCTCTATTTCCTCAAATAGTGACAATATCTCTTCTGCGCTGTCTTGCTCCAAAACCTCCACTGCGCAGCCCGCGTGTACAAGCACATAATCCCCAATTTTCGCAGAGACAAGCCGAATGTTCACATCAAGGGTGTTCCCCGCAATACTGGCCTTCGCCACGCCTCGCGCGTCATCAATCTCAATAATTTTTGCAGGAATGGCTATGCACATGTTTTTTCCCTCCCAAATAGGCCTGTCCTAAGGCGATTGCGCCGTCATTCGGCGTTGTAGTGCGGTTCGTGTAGACCTTAAAATCTGCCTTTTCAAGGTATTCAGTCGCAAGTTCGAGCAGCATCTTATTTTGAAAAACACCGCCTGAAAGAGCAACAACGTCAACTTTCTCACGCTCTCTAATTCGTATGCACATATCCTTAATAAGCTTCGCCACAGCGAAATGAAACCCCAAGGCAAGCGCTCCTGAGTCTTCAACTGCTGCAAGGCTGTATATATCGGCTGCCATCTTGCAGCCATCGACAGTCAAATAGCCATCTTTTTCGCTTATTTCAAAGCTCAGCTTATACGGCTTTGTGCCTAGCTTTCTGGCATTTTCTGCGCACCTTTGCAACAGAATCGCGCTCTCGCCCTCGTAGGTATTTTCAAAGCAAATCCCAAGAATTGCAGCTACAGCGTCAAAAAGTCTGCCAAAGCTTGAAGAAAGCGACGTGTTTATGTCGCTGCGTATTGCAGCTTCAATCAAAGACACGCGGTCGTCGAATTGATGCAAATTTTGCTCTCCGCTTTGAAGCAAGTAGCACAGCGCGGTCTTTTGCGCGTCTTTTGCACTGCTATCGCCGCCGACTAGCTTTGTATAGGCAAGCTGACCAACACGTCTATAGCTTTCGCCCTCACAGATCAAGAATTCGCCACCCCAAACTGTGCCGTCGTCTCCGTAGCCTGTGCCGTCAAATGCTACGCCTATTACCTTTTCTTCAAGAGAATGTTCCGCCATCACCGATGCTATATGCGCGTGATGATGCTGAATTCGTACAAGCGGCAAGCCTAGTTCTTCTGCCAAGTTCGCAGAAAAATAGGCAGGGTGCATGTCGCATAAAATAAAGCTTGGATTTACATTAAACAACGTCATATATTCTTGAATAGCCGCTTTGAAGTTGTTGTACACACTAACGTCTTCCAAGTCGCCAAAGTACGGGCTAAGGTACGCAAAATCGCCTTTCACAA
>JAVBKH010000099.1:0-9312 GCA_031554155.1 Oscillospiraceae bacterium | reverse complement strand
GAAAATGGCGTTTGGATAAGAATTTACAAGGGCAAGAAGATTGTTTAAATCAGAGGTCTTTTGTTTTCTCACAGTGCTAATTCCGTCGTCGTGAATTGATGTATCGGTGTCACGGGTCATGACAACCTCAAAGCCGTTTGCTTTAAAAATATCTCGCATTGTAAGGCAAATTGCAAGGTTTATGTCCTTTTCAAGAAGGCCGCTTTGGGACACTGCGCCACCGTCAATTCCGCCGTGGCCCGCGTCAATAATTATTGTGGGCAGGGTCGTAAAGTCCGCCATTACAGGCTTGGTTTTTGTAATTGAACGCAGCGAAAGAATCATAGAAGCAACCATAACAATACTAACGAATACCAATAAAACGCGCTTACCTCGCGACATTTACATCACCTCAACATAAACTATGCAAGGTAATGTGACTATTATTCCGAATTAATCTGCTATGCTCTCCAAATATTCAACTAAATCTGCGACTGCGCCGTTTGTGGCAGGGCCTGTAACAAACTGGGCTATCGCTTTAATGTCGTCAGGCGCTTCCGCTGTGGCTGCGCCTATTGCGGCATACTCAATCATCTCGCAGTCATTGTAAAAATCACCAATAGATGCGATACATTCTTGTCTAAAAAGTCCAAGTGATACCAATTTCTCAAGTGCATAGCCCTTAGTAGAAGTTTTTGGCAGCATTTCGACAAGTATCGGGTTTGTGCGAACAAAACGTACACCTTCAAAATTTTTCGAAGCAATGTAAGCGTCAAATTCGCTCGCTTTTTCCTCTGCTACAGCGTATAAAGCCTTGAACCACGGCTGCTCCACAGATTCTAGCGGCAAAGTTTTAAAGAATTCCCGTTGGTCTTTATGGAAATTTGCAAAAGGAATCTCGTGTGTAACATGATAATATGTGTTGTCCGCAATTACAAGAATTGCAACATCAGAAAAATCATTTTTTATTGTTTCAACGATTGATTTAGCTGATTCAGGCAGAAAAGTCTGCATGAGAAATTCTTTTTTATCGTAATCGTAAAGTCCGCCGCCGTTATAAACAACGCAGGGTGCGTTCACTGGCAACGTCTTCACAAATTCCTCGGTCAACTCCTTTGAACGGCCTGTCGCAATGCCGAATTTGCCGCCTTTAGCGGTAAAGCGTTCAAGCGCTTCTATATTTCGGTGTGGAATTTTACCGCCGTAAGGCAACAACGTTCCGTCAACGTCGCTCATAATAATATAATCGGAAATTTTCATCAAGATGTTCCTTTCAAATTAAGTTGCCTCGCCTATTCTTGCGACATAAGACTCAAAAAATCTGTGAAATATTGTGGCAGCTTGGAGGTAAAATCCATTTGCTCGCCGCTTATTGGGTGGATAAAGCCGAGACTTCTTGCGTGAAGGCACTGCCCATTCAAGGATTTTATCGGTTTAGCAGAATAAATCAAGTCGCCTGCAACAGCGTGGCCAAGGTGCGCCATGTGGACGCGAATTTGGTGCGTTCTTCCAGTTTCAAGTGTGAATTCCACATGTGTGTAGCCAATAAATCGCTGCAAAACGCGGTAATGCGTCACTGCGTCGCGGCCACCGTCACGAACAGTATTTTTTGTGCGGTGCGTGGGGTGTCTGCCAATTGGTGCGTCAACTATACCCTCGTCGAGCTTGAGGTTGCCAAGAACAACGCCCTCATATATTCTGCGCATACTGTGTGCTTCAGCCTGTGTGGCAAGGTTTTCGTGTGCTTCGTTTGTTTTTGCAACAACTAGAAGTCCGCTTGTGTCTTTGTCGATTCTATGGACAATACCAGGTCGAAGTTTGCCGCCAATTGTGGAAAGCTTACCGTCGCAATGGTGCAAAAGTGCGTTGACAAGCGTGCCGCTCTCACCTTGTGCCGCAGGGTGAACGACCATTCCACGAGGCTTGTTAACAATGAGCAAATACTCATCTTCAAACAGAATTTCAAGTGGCAAGTCTTGAGACTTTACAGTAAAATTATCAGCTTTACAATCAAGGTTGTTAACAATAATTTCAACCGAATCACCAATCTTGAGCTTGTAGCTTTTGGCTCTTGCCTGCCCGTTTACTGTGATTTTATTTTCATCAAAAAGCTTGGCGAGCTGTGAACGTGTATGAACATTTTGCTTATCGGAAAGAAAACGGTCGACGCGCATATTTTCATCTTCGGTTGCGGCAATAAGCTTCAAGTCGCTCATTTTATTGTGCGTCCTCATTGTTTGGCGTTGGTATGGCTTTAGCTTTTGACGATTTATCGTCAGTCTTGATAAGGTAAATCAAAATCAAGCCTGTGGCGACAACCACGCAGCAATCGGCAAGATTGAAAACTGGAAAGCCAAACAGCGCAGAAAAATCAAAGTAATCCACGACAAAGCCGCGTGTCATGCGGTCAATCCAGTTGCCAACACCACCCGCAAGACCAATCGCAACAGTGAAAAGCAAAAAGTTCGACTTAAACTTGCCAAGCAAGAGTGCGCACAAAATAACCAACAGCAACGCGCCAGAAATTATTGATAAAAGCATAGTTTTGTCTTGAAAAATCCCAAATGCGGCGCCACGATTTTCTACATAGGTTAGATTAAAAAGATTTGGAATAACTTCAATTTGGTAAATCGGCACAAGTGATTTTAACGCCCAAATTTTGATTAGTTGGTCTGCAAAAACTAGAGCCGCAGTGAGAATTAACGCTAAAATTCTTTTCATTTTACACCTGCTTTTACGCAAAAGAAAACGTATACTAAACGCCTTAATATACGTTTTCCCATATTATTTTAGACTATTGATGCACAACGCTCACACAGAGTTTTGTGGTCAGAGTTTTGCCCTACGCTTGGGCGGAATGCCCAGCAGCGTTCGCATTTTTCGCCATCGGCTGCGGAAACTTTAACGCCAAGATTTTCGACTTCGCCATCACTGCTAGTTACTGCGGCCTTTTCAAGCTCCACCTGCGACACAATAAAGATTGTCGCAAGCTGCGAAAGTTCAGCAGTAAGGAAGTCGTAAAGCTCGCCGTCGCAGGTTAAAGTGACCTTGGCTTCAAGGGATTTGCCGATTTGCTTTGCGGCGCGCGCTGTCTCAAGTGCTTTGTTTGCATCGGTGCGAACAGCGATGATTTTATCCCACTTTTGCATAAACGCTTCGTCGACTTTTCCGCTTGACTTGGGTATCTCGTTAAACATGACGGAGGCTTTGTTATAAGCTTTGTCGTCTGGAATAAAGCTCCAGATTTCTTCGGCAGTAAACGGAATTAACGGTGCCACAAGCAGGTTTAGTGCACGCAAAATGCGGTACATTACCGTTTGTGCAGCGCGTCGTTCCACGCTTTTTTTGTCCTCAACATACAGCCTATCCTTGATTACATCAAGGTAGAAGTTTGACATATCAATGGTGCAGAAGTTGTGCAGTGCATGGTAGATAATGTGGAAGTCAAAGCGGTCGTATGCTGTCGTGGATTTTTCAAGCAGCATGTCAAGCCTTGCAAGCGCCCACGCGTCAAGCTCGGTTAGTTCAGAATCAGAAACGCAGTCGGTTTCGGGGTTAAAGCCGTCAAGATTGCCGAGAATGTAGCGTGCGGTGTTGCGAATCTTGCGGTAAACTTCACTCATTTGGCCGAGAATATCCTTTGAAACGCGAATATCAGCGTGATAATCGGACGATGCAACCCATAGACGCAAAATATCCGCGCCGTATTGGCCCACAATTTCATCTGGAACAACGCCGTTGCCAAGGGATTTGCTCATTTTGCGGCCTTCGCCGTCAACAACCCAACCGTGTGTGCAAATGGCTTTGTACGGTGCTTTGCCGCGCCAAGCAACAGAGGTCAGCAGCGACGACTGGAACCAACCGCGATATTGGTCTGTTCCCTCAAGATAGAGGTCGCAAGGCCAAGACAGGTCTTGCCAGTGTCCTTCAAGCACAGCCGCGTGAGATGTGCCAGAGTCAAACCAAACGTCCATGATGTCAGTTTCTTTTGTGAAGTGGGTGTCGCCGCATTTGGGACATTTGAATCCTGCTGGCAAAATTTCTGCGGCAGACTTTTTGTACCACGCGTCGGAACTTTCGGCTTTAAACAGTTTAACAACGCTTGCGATTGATTCATCGTTTACAACGTAATCGCCGCAGGCATCACAATAAAACACGGGAATTGGTACGCCCCAAACACGCTGACGCGAAATGCACCACGCGTTTCGGTCTGAAACCATTCCAATCATGCGGCCTTTGCCCCATTCTGGAATAAACTCAACTTGTTCGATTTGCTCAATTGTTTCTTTTTTAAAGTCCTCAACATTGCAAAACCATTGCTCTGTTGCGCGGAATAAAATCGGCTCTTTGCAGCGCCAGCAATGTGGGTACTGGTGAGTAATTTTTTGTGACGCAAGCAAGTGGCCAGTCGATTTGATTTTATCAAAAATTGTTGTGTTAGCTTGTTTTGTGGTTTGACCTTGAACAAAGTCGCCTGCTTCAGCAGTCATTTTGCCTTCGGCATCTACAGGCACAACACAACCGATTTCGGGGTAAAATTTTGTCACGACATCAAAGTCTTCCGCGCCGTGGCCAGGTGCAGTGTGAACGCAGCCTGTACCCGACTCAAGGGTGACATGCTCGCCTAAAATAATCGGCGAAATCCTGTCAAGGAATGGGTGCTTATACTTAATATGCTCAAGCTCGCTGCCTTTTGCGCTACCCAAAAGCTCGTAGTCCTTGATGCCTGCAATTTCCATGCAGCCTGCAACAAGGTCCTTGGCCATGATGTAGTTTTCGTCGTTTGCTTTGACCAAGACATATTCGAACTCTGGGCCTATGCATGTGGCTAGGTTAGCAGGCAAAGTCCAAGTGGTAGTCGTCCAGATGACGACGAAAGTCTTTGCAAGGTCGGTTGCGCCCATTTTCTTGAGCGTGCCGTTGTCTTCGCAAATCTCAAATTTAACGTAGACAGTCTCGCAGGGGTCGTCAGCGTATTCAATCTCCGCTTCAGCAAGCGCAGTAACGCATTCAGGGCACCAGTAGACCGACTTTAAATCCTTGTAGATATAGCCTTTTTTGGCCATCTCTCCAAAGACTTCAATCTGCTTGGCCTCGTAGTCTGGCTTTAGCGTCAAATATGGGTCGTCGTAATCAGCAAGTGTACCGAGACGCTTAAACTGCTTCTTCTGATTTTCAACATGAAACAGCGCAAATTCCTTGCAAGCTTTTCTAAGCTCAACAGGGTCTGACGTAATTTGCAAGCCATGTTTTTTTATAGCTTTAAGCTCAATTGGCAAACCGTGAGTGTCCCACCCTGGGACATACGCAGCCTTGAATCCTGCCATGTTTTTATAGCGCACGATAATATCCTTGAGCACTTTGTTAAGCGCAGTGCCAAGGTGAATGTCGGCGTTGGCATAAGGCGGGCCGTCGTGGAAAGTATAGAGCGGCTTGCCCTCGTTATTTTCAATCATTTTGTAGTAAAGGCGCTCTTTTTCCCATTTTTCGAGCATTTCGGGTTCACGCTGCGGCAACCCTGCCCGCATAGGAAAATCAGTTTTAGGCAGATTGAGCGTCTGGTTATAATCTTGCGGCATTAAGCGAATCTCCTTACAAATTTACTAATCTCGTCTTGTCAATGTATATTTTTCGCCGAAAAGCAAATCCCCGTGGCGGGATTCTTTCCTGCTTGAGGCGGATTCCTCAATAATTTCTACTTCCTCAAACTCAAGCTCATCCTCAATGGTGACAACAAAATCCTTGTGCGCGGGTACCTCACGGGTTGGTGCTTCTATGCGCTGCGGTGTGACTGCATTTTCATCAGCCTCAATTGGCGCAATCGCGGCAGGTTGTTTGGGTGGCTCTATCGGCTTTTGCATTCTAGAAACATGCCCAAAATCCTTTTCGTCATAAGGTATTGAATTAATAGATTCAATATGCTGCTTGTAGGTGGATAGGATTTGTCCCTTGAATCTTGCCACCTCTGCCTGCATCTTATTCAAAATATCGGTTTCGCGGTCAATATTGCTTCGAATATTAAGGACCATAGCGTCCGCTTTTTGTTGAGCGTCGGCAAGAATTTGCTCTGCTTTGCGCTTAGATTCGCGAACAACGCTATCGCCAAGCTTTTGCGCGCCAATAAGCGCAGCGCGCAGGCTGTCCTCGTCCTCGCGATACTCTTCGAGCTTATCGGCAAGCACTAGCATTTTTTGCTCAAGCACGCTCTTTTCGTCAAGCAAGCCTTCAACATAATTTGCGACATCGGCAAGATAACTCACTACATCATCAATTCTGTAGCCGCTCATGCCTTTATCAAATTGCTTGTTGTGTATCTCATTAGGAGTCATAGTAGTTCCCCCTCCAAAAAATTACAAATATTTTCTACAAATAACAGGCAGTCTGCCCTTCTTTGTTGGTGTACCAATTTCGTCGACAATAAACTTACCGTACCCGCGAAGAGAAAATGTGTCGCCTACTTGGAATGCACGTGAACCGTTTTCGACTTCACAAAAGTTCCGCTGCACTTTTCCCTCTGTGATAAGCTGCGAGGATTTTTCTCTCGACAAATTTGTAAGCATTGACACAAGTGCGTCAACACGGGCGGAGCCGATTGTGCCGCGAACAGAGTCAAAACGCTGTAAAACGACAAAATCGGTGGGAACACCTTTAGCGACTTTAACGCCAAAGCTCCCAACCTTTTTTAGTTCTTCCAAAATTGTATGTGAAACTGATTCTAGTGCGAAAAAATCACACTGACCAGGTACTATCAAAATGTCGCCAATGCTTTCCCTCGTGATTTGCAAAGCCATTAGCGAGCCTAAAAAATCGCGATGATTAAGCTCTGCAATTTGTGGAAACTTTGCCGTTATATGTACAATCGGGAATTTTTTCGCATCGGGCGTGTCGTGGGGAGTAAAAACGCCAAGAATTTGCCTTGTTGCGCTTTCCTGTCCGCCGAAAAACATAAAGTTATCGAGGTAGTTTTGCTTGATAAACTCGTTTGCAATTTCAATTTGACGCTCATTAAGGAAAGGCGTAAATTTATTTTTGTATTTAGTGCGGCTCAAGTCAAAGATATCCTCAAGCCGCGACAAATAAAGCTTTTCTTCGTCTACTAGCTGCGACAGGTTCACTTAAAAAAACACTCCACTGCTCTCAAGCTCGTCAAGCAAGTCGCCCATAATGCCAACGTTGTATGGCGTGATTATGTATGTGCTGTTTGCAACGCGCTTAATTTGGCCATTGTTTGCGTAAGCAACGCCGCTCAAAAAGTCGATTAGTCTGCGTGTTACGTCTTTATTTGCCGACTCAAGATTCAGAACAATTGTGCGCTTTGCGTTTAGGTGGTCGGCTATTCCGCTTGCGTCCTCGAAGCGTTCAGGCTTAACTAAAACAACTTGCAGTTGAGTCGTCGCGTGAATATTGACAACCTTGTTTGAACGCTCTTTTTGAGGCGCAGGTGTGTCATAGTCATCTGAGTAGTCGTTCGAGCGAACTGCATTGCCCTCATTTTCCTCGTAGTAGTCGTCCTCTGGGTAGCCTATGAAATTCTTAAATTTATCAACTATGCTCATTGCGGTAAACCTCCAAGATATTTTGATTCTTTATTTTTACGATGTCGGCTAATATCTGCTGCCGAATATCGCTGTACCCACACGTATGATGTTTGCACCATACTTTATTGCGGGAACAAAATCACCTGACATTCCCATCGACAAAATATCCATGCTAACATTATCTATGTTTTTTGCTCTTATGTCAACAATTAGTTGTTGCATATTGTAAAAATATCGCTCGATTTGAATTGTATCGTCGCAAATTGGCGGAATTGTCATGAGACCTTTTGTTTTTATATTCGGCAAATCTTCAATTTTATGGAGCAAATCTTCAAGTTCATTCGGCGAAACACCCGACTTTGAATCTTCCCCACCGATGTTGACTTCGATTAAAATATCTATAATCTTGTGGATTTTGGCAGCCTGCTCATTTATTTCTTGCGCAAGACTTATTCGGTCGACTGACTGAATAACGCTCACCTTGTCAATTATCTGACGTACCTTGTTGCTTTGCAAATGTCCAATAAAATGAATGTCAACGCCATCTTTGTCATATTGGTCGTATTTTGCAAGCAGCTCTTGCGCCTTGTTTTCGCCGAGAAGATTCACGCCGCGAGAAATTGCAAGGTTGACATATTCTGGCGGTACAGTTTTTGTCACGGCCATTAATCGCACTGACATTGGGTCACGATTGAATTTGACAACCGCCTCGCCGATTTCATTTTGAACACGCTTTAGGCTTTCAGCCACGTTATTGAATGACTTTTCCATCGTACAAATCTTTTCCTTTAACTATGCGGTCGAATAAGTTTACATATTGAGTTTCGTCAGAATCTGGCGGAATCAAGCGCGAAAGTACAAAGCTTTGCTCCTCATAAATCGGGTCTAATTCGCGGAAGCGAACGGTATTATTTTCAAGAACATACACGCCGCGTTTTTCGTCGAGGAAGCGGATATCTGGCATATTTA
Source organism: Oscillospiraceae bacterium (assembly GCA_031554155.1). Taxonomy (GTDB): domain Bacteria; phylum Bacillota; class Clostridia; order Oscillospirales; family Ruminococcaceae; genus WRAV01. The sequence goes on along the minus strand of JAVBKH010000099.1, from coordinate 826 downwards.
TGCGAAGACCTGTGTACTGGTTAAAGTATATTACGGCGTTGGAGCGTCTTAGCTCAAGTAACTCGCCCCACACTTGATTGCAGGACAACAGCAGCACCGCCCGCTCGTTCGAGTTTTCTTGCAGAACTTGGACAACTTTTGCGGGTATTCGTTTTGCAATTGCATCAAAGCTGATAGTAACGTCCTGCCCAGAGACAACGAACTCAAGACTTGATTTAGGAGCAGACGCCGCGAAAATCCAATTCTGATTAGTTACAATCTTGCCTACTTGTCCTGCATTTTGTGACGTTGCTGCGCCATCAATTGCCGTGATATAGTCGTTTAAAGTGAAATTTTCGGTAGACTTAATATTTAGCCAGTTTTCATAGCCATCAACAGTTTTGCAAAAATAACCCGAAACAGGCGCAACCGCCTTGAGAACGGAGTCATTAGCGGAGTTTATGTCAAGGCTTTCGTATTCCGAATGCAAAAACGCAAGCCTAGGGTCAAAGTTTAAAGCAATGCCAGTGGCAATTTGCTTTTTGTCAATCAAACTCGTAAGATTTTCTCGGACATTTTCGCTGTTTGCGTATCTTGAGCTATTGGAAATTTTCGATAAAAAAGCAAGCTGTTCTTTAATTCCACGGTTCAAATTTTCGGTTGTGGAAAAATTATTCACAGAGGAATCAGATGCTTCTTTAAGCATTTTAATTTCGTCTTCAAGCTCGCGAGCACGTCTAAGTTTAAGGTTACTTTGGTCGTTTTGGGAGAATTCAGCGACTTTTTCTCCGACTGTCACGCGTGTGCCATCTTCAAATATGTAGTTGCCAATGCCGCTGTAGTTTCC
>JAVBKH010000037.1:0-8616 GCA_031554155.1 Oscillospiraceae bacterium | reverse complement strand
CATGCTTTACCAACCCATTTCAATGAAGTGTTATTTTATAAATCGTAAAATGTACCGTTTAATAAAACGCCAACAGGTACTATTTTTTTGTCGAAGTGTCTAGTGTCTTCACAGCAATCATAGTAAGTGTCTGGTGCATCTATTACCTTAAACAATGTTGCGTTACTAAAGTTGCCTAAATCGCACCAGTTTTCCAACCTTAGAACCTCTGCGGGAAGCCTAGTTGCGCCATAAATGATGTCCTCCAGCTTCATGCCAAGGCCCATTAGTTTCGTCATAGTCGTAGCCATGTCAAAAGCCAAACTATAGCGGGATTTTGAGTGCAGGTCTGTTCCAACGCAGAATTTCGGCAGGTCGTGTTTCAAGGCTTTTTCGCAAACGTCAAAGGAAAAGCTTGCACTACCATGGCCAACATCAAGTATTACTCCGCGGCTTATCATTTTTTCCACAGCTTTTGAAGGCTTGCCATCATTCAGCCAGCAATCTCCTCCGCGACCATTGAAAATGTGTGTGATAACATCACCTTTTTGTAAAAAAGGCTCAACTTCGTCAATCGTCGGTGGAATTCCTCCAACATGCACCATAAGTGGCAAGCCAACACGTCTTGCGGCCTCACTGGCAATTCGCAAAGGCTCAATGCCCTCGTGGCGAATAACCTCGCTGCCAATTCTAACTTTTACACCTGATATTATATCTCGATTTTCTTCAATAATTTTCACTGTTTCATCTGCGTTAAGATATTGCATTGCATTGTATTCGTGATGAAAAATCACACCAATAGGGCTGATGCACAAAAACAGCTTGATATTTGTGCGTATGGTGGGTTCAACGTATTTTCTAAACCCAGCAAGCGTGTAGCCTCCAACTGTGCCCGCGTCTACCAACATGCAACAGCCTGTCTTGTATCCAATATCATCAGCATTAGTTCCAAATAGCCCAAATCCCTCAAAAATATGCGTATGCATGTCAATCCAGCCGGGCGACAAATACAAATCGGACTTTGCATCATCGCAACTTTCTACTGAATATGAATCGCTTTTTTTGCAGATTTGTGCAGGATAAAAAGTATTTTTTTGCGAATCAAATGCGTTTACTTTTAGATTGTCAAGCATTTAGCACACCTCACTATTGTTTTACGGCGCCTGCCGCCAAGTTGCCAATCAAATATTTTTGAAGCACCAAAAACACTATGGTTACAGGTATTCCAGCAACTGCCGATGCCGCCATCATATCATTGTACATCGTGCGGTTTTCGCCAGTCATTTGGCCTATTCCAACAGGGACTGTTTTCATTTTTTCAGCGGAAGTGAGTGTCAACGCAAACATATACTCGTTCCAGCCTTGAATAAATGAATATATTCCAGTAGCTATTAGGCCTGGCAATGCCAAGGGTAAAATAATCCGCACAAATGTCTGGAATGCGTTGCAGCCGTCAATCGAGGCAGATTCATCAAGGGATTTAGGCAACGTGTCAAAATATCCCATCATCATCCATGTGCAAAACGGTATAGTAAAGGAAACATAAGGCAGAATTAGCCCCATGTGTGTGTTTGTCAAGCCGTAGGTTATCATAACCTTGTAAAATGGCACCAAAAGCATGATTGATGGGAACATTTGCGTTGTCAGCAAAAATGTAAGGAACGCACCTCGTCCAACAAATCTGTAGCGTGATGCACCATAACCCGCTAAACACGAAAAACACATTGAAATTAAAGTGGAGGAAAAAACCACAATTAAGCTATTTTTAAAGAAATAAAAAAACGGATAGTTCTTCCATATCATAATGTATGCTTCTATTGAAACGGGGTGTGGCAGCAAAGTGGGTGGCATTATAAAGGTATCCTCAACACGCTTGAATGACGTGCTAAGCATCCACATAATCGGAAACAGGATTAATATAGACGCTATAACCAGAACAAAATATGTAACAAATCCTGCTGAATTTCTCTCTTTTAGTTTTCTACGCATTTGAATCACCCGTCTAATCCTTTCTTTTCAAGAGAACCTGATAAACACAGCCGAGTGTAAAGCAAATTATAAACACAACCACCGACATTGCCGATGCCTCACCGTAGTTGAAATTGTTAAATGCGGCATTGTAGATGTAGTTACTTACAAGCATTGTTGAGTTTGCAGGCCCGCCGAAAGTTAAAATTGCAACAAGGTTGAAATGCTTAAACCAAGCGACAGTATCAAGTATTAGCGTGACGGAAAGCACGGGCAATAATTGTGGTAGCGTAATGTACCAAAGCGCTTGAGCACCTACGCAGCCATCTATTTCACCAGCTTCATATAAATCTTCTGGTATTGACTGAAGCCCCGCCAGCAACATTAGCATTAAAAATGGAAAACCTTTCCACACAGCTACAAAGCTAAGTGTGGGAAACGCATACTCAACACTGCCTAGCCAACTTACAGGCTCATTGAGAATGCCTAAATTCATAAGCATATAATTGATAATGCCATAGGTTGGGTTGAGTATCCACTTCCAAAGCGCACCAAAAACGATTTCTGGAAAAAGCCACGGTATCATCAAAATACTTCTAAAGATTATGCGGCCTTTCATCTTCTTGTTTAGAAATATAGCGAATAATAATCCGAATAGAAAATGCCCAAGCACCGCTATAAATGTAAATTTTGCAGAAACAAACAGGCTTTTGACAAAATCCTTATTTCCAAAAATGTATGTAAAGTTATCAAGCCCCACAAAATTCCATTTTTGCATGAGGTTAGTGTCGTAAACGCTTAACATAAAGCCGTAGCAAATTGGATAGATAATCAAAAAAGTTACCGTTAGTACCGCTGGTGCTATAAACAAATATTTTGCATACTGCCGTTGTGTGCCGCTCAAAATGGTCACCTCCATGGTTTTTTTAGATGAAAAGACTTTGAAGCTTCCAAAATGGAAGCTTCAAAGTCTTCCTACGTAAATAAGTTGAATTATTTGCTAACTATGCGCATGATTTTTTCTTCAGCACTTTTTGCTTCTGCGGCGGCGTCTTTTTGTGCGCCTGAAGCCATTGCATTAAGTGACCCAGCTAGAACTGTTTGGACATCTCCATTGTAAGGTGTCATGATAAGCGGGTACGCATTGTCAAGAGCTGCGATAAAGCCTACTGTTGTAGTGTTTGCTTTAACTGACTCGGTGACTTGTGACTTAAGAGGTGGTACACGATTTGTTGCAGCGTTGTATTTATCGAAGTTAGCTGGGCTTGTAATAAACTTTATGTAGTCAGCAGCGATTTCCTTATTTTTGCTTGCGGAAGAAACAGAGAAACCATTGACATTGCCTATTGCTAGGCTCTTGTCGCCAGCCTTTAGTGTGGGCATTGGTGAGCCAGCAAATTTGCCTTTAAGCGCGGGGTTTTGTGCAATTGCTGAACCAATTGTGTGAGGGCCAGAGAAAGTAGCTACCGCTTGTTCAGTTGCAAGCAGATTGATAGCTGCTTTGTGGTCAATTTCGCCTGCGCCAGGAGGTGTGATTTTGGCAACATTGGCCCATTGATAAAAATAGTTTAGTGCCGCAATGCCACCGGGTGAGTTTATTTCGGTAATGTATTTGTCGCCGTCTTGTTTAAGCTCCATTGCACCGCAGTTGCGCAAAATCGGTATAAAACGTCCAGAAGCCGACGCATTGTTTGATGCAATTAGTGCAAGTCCGTATTGGTCGATTTTTCCGTCGCCATCTTTGTCAACGGTTAGCTTTTTCAAGGTCTCCGTTACTTCGTCAAAGGTTTTGGGCGGAGTGAGTCCCGCTGCATCGAAGATATCCTTGCGATAAACAAATCCTGTGGGAATACTGCCCCAAGGCGCGATATAGAGCTTGTCGTTAAAGGTAACCTCGCCCCTTACCGCTTCAGCAACGTCATCTACGTAGCTTTGCCCCAGCAAGTCGTTAAGTGGCTCAAGTGCATTCATTTCAGTTAATGCAACAATATACTGCGTGAAGTTAGAGAACAGGTCTGGTGCATCGTTTGACGTAATCATGGCTGTAATTTTTGGCATCAAGTCATTTGATGAGCATGTAACTGTCTCGAACTTGACATTGGGATTAGCCTTTAAATAAGCGTCAATAACTTCCTGTTCAACATCACCGTCGGGTTTTTCAATTAGCGTGCATGAGAGCATTTTCAGTGTAACTGGTGCAGCATCTCCTGCTGCGGAGGCTCCTGAAGCTGCTGCCGCTGAAGATGCTGGTGCTGCGGAAGACGCGCCGCCTTGCGCGCCAGAGGATGCACAGCCTGTTGCAAGACTTGCAACCATAATAGCTGCTACTAGTAGTGAAAGTGTTTTTTTCATAATATTCCTTCCTTATTCGTTTTTATATTTCTTGCTATAATGCAAGATACAATTTCAAAGATTCGGCGATGAATTGTGGCTCACCGTCTCTTAAATTGATTGAATTGATGAAGACCTGCTGACCTGTTCCCGAATCATCGCCTGGCAAGAAAAATCCAATGTCGATTGCTGGGTCAAAGTTATCGTAAAGATACTTTGCGCAGGCTGCTCCATCTTTGCCGCTTGGCAAATCAATTACAAGCATAGGCTCGTCCTGTGCAAGCCGTCCTTGATGTACGCGCTTTACAGAAATGTTTTTGCAGGAGACGAGTACATTTTCAATTTCATCAAGATGTGCATTTTGTACCTTTTTAACATCTTCAGCATCAATCTCGACAAATTGCTTAACTGCTGTGTAAATTGCTGCGAATTCTTCTTTTCCAACTTTATACGGCCTGCCAACGCTCAGATTGGGGCAAGTTAGCGCGTAACAGCCATCAGCAATTTCTTTGCTGCCTAGGAAAAGGCCTGTGGACTGTGGGCCCATCAAAAATTTTCCGCCGCTAAAAATTATTCCGTCTGCGCCCAAATCTTTTGTGTAGTACCAGAGGTTGGATTTTGGCGGCAATTGAGCCGCTGCATCAATTATAATTTTTACGCCGTGCTCGTTCATCACCTTAATTACTTCTGCGATAGGCGGCAAGCCAGCTTCGTAAATATCTGCAAGAAAGAAAAACATTCCCGCAGTTTTTGGGCCAATTGCTTGCTTCAAACTTTCAAGGTCTGGGCCAACCCTCACAAGCTTTGCGCCAGAAAGCTCGATTAAATGCCAATATGGAAGCATGGGAATTTTTGTTTGCGAGTCAAAAACTATGATTTCATTTTTTTCGCATTTTGATGTGTCTGGCAACATTTTAATTAACTCTTGGGAATTTCCTGTCATCAAATAAGCCGAAGTTAACACCACGCAGGCAGACGCTCCACTTGAAACAAAAGCAGCTTCATTGTTAGTTAATTTTGCAATTTCACGCGAGACCGCCTTGCTAAGTTCAGTAATATCCACAAAGCTCTTGGCAGCGTCGCACATTGCATCAAGTGTTTTTTGATTCATTCTGGAGCCGCCAATTCTTGTGTATGTATCGCTTGCATTAATTACGGTTTTTAGTCCCAATTCTTTGTAAATGCTCATTAGTTTACCTCATCCTTTTATGTGTTGTGTATCTCAACAAGCGCTTCTATTTCGATTGGTATATTGCCTGGCAACACACTAACGCCAATGGCCGAACGTGCTGAACAGCCAACTTCTTTGCCAAAAATATCAATTAGCATTTGTGATGCTGCGTTAGCGGTTTGTGGTTGCAAGTAAAAATCTGATGAGCTTGAAACAAATACAAGCAACTTTGCAAAAGATTTTATTTTTGACAAATCACCGAGCTTGGCCTCTAGTATAGCAAGAATATTCAATGCACAGTTTCTTGCAGCAGCTTGCCCTTCTTCAATTGATAAGTCATTGCCTAATCGCCCGCGCTTGAATTCAATGCCGTTGATATCTGGGCCACAACCGGAAACATAAATCAAGTTTTCTCCAAAAGATTTTGCTTGCTCGTACACTCCACCCTTGGGTGGAAGAGTTGGCAAAACTATGCCGAGCTCGTTTATTCTTGCGTTAATATCCAAAGCCTAAATCCCTCTTTCGCAAAATAAATCTTTATATTTTTTATAATATAAATTTATTTTAGATTATATTAATGGAATTGTCAATATATTTGCACAAAAATATTTATATATTATATTACTTGACAAATTTGCTAATAGGCATATAATTTATGTAAAAATATACACGCAAAGGAGCGCAAAATGTACAACACACTTGAAATGCTAAAACAGCACAAGCTGGTAGCAATTGTTCGCAGAATTCCCAACGAAAAGATAGTCCAAACAGGAAAGGCACTTTACGATGCTGGAATCAGATTAATCGAGGTGACATTTGACCAAAAGAATCCTGATTGCATTAAAACTACAAGCGAAATGATTGCTAAATTATGCGAAAATTTCGGAGATAAAATGTGCATTGGGGCGGGAACGGTGCTTAACCGTGAGCAGGTTCGCGCAGCCGTTGACGCAGGAGCTAAATTCGTACTTGCTCCAAACGTAAATGCCGATGTTATTGACGAAGCTGTCAAACTTGGCGTTTCTGCAATACCAGGTGCGCTGACTCCCACCGAAATTGAATACGCGTGGTCACTTGGCGCGGCGGCAGTCAAGCTTTTCCCTGCTGGTGATTTGGGCATTGGTTATGTGAAGTCGCTTATGGGGCCGCTCAACCACATTCCGTTGATTGCAGTTGGCGGTATTGACCAAAACAACCTGCTCACATATCTCGAAGCGGGAGTGATTGGTGTGGGACTTGGTTCGAACTTGGTCAAGAATTCGCTAATTGAGCAGGATAAATTTGATGAACTTACACAATTAGCAACTAGCTTCACATCTTTGTTAAAATAGCGTTTGAAAGGAATAAATTTTATGAGTAAAACAGTATGCTTTGGCGAAATCATGGGACGCCTCAATCCTGAGGGATATCTGCGCTTTGTTCAGGCAACAAAGCTAGAAATCTCTTATGCGGGCGGCGAGGCAAACGTCGCTGTATCGCTTGCAAATTTCGGGCTTGATGCATCTTTTGTCACGCGTTTGCCAGCTAACGACCTTGGCCGCTGCGCTAGAATGGAACTTCAAAAATATAGCGTTGATACATCGGAAATCGTTACAGGCGGCGACCGTCTCGGCCTATATTTTGTGGAAAAAGGCGCGTCACAGCGTGGCTCAAAGGTAATATATGACCGCAAGAATTCTTCAATTGCAACAGCTTCATCCAGCGATTTCGACTGGGATTCTATTTTCAAAAATACAGGCTGGTTTCACTTTACAGGCATAACTCCCGCTCTTGGCGATAGTGTAGCGCAAATTTGCCTTGAGGCCTGCAAAAAAGCCAAAGGGCTTGGAATCACAATTAGCTGCGACCTAAATTATAGAAAGAATCTATGGAGTCGTGAAAAAGCTGGCGAAGCTATGGCAGATTTGATGAAGTATGTTGATTTGTGCATTGCAAATGAAGAAGATGCAAGTGATGTTTTTGGGATTAAGGCACAAGGCGCCGACATTACAGGCGGCAAATTAAACCATGACGGCTACATTGACGTTGCAAAGCAGCTTTGTGACCGCTTTGGCTGCAAAATGGTCGCGATTACTCTGCGCTCAAGCATTTCAGCAAGCGATAATGACTGGGCAGCTATGTTTTATAAAGATGGCAAAGCATATTTTTCAAAGAATTATCATGTGCATGTTGTTGACAGAGTTGGCGGCGGAGACAGTTTTGGCGGCGGCTTGATTTACGCAATACAATCAGGCTATACCGAACAGGAATGCATTGAATTTGCTGCGGCGGCATCTTGCCTAAAGCATTCAATCGAGCATGACTTTAACCTCGTGACTGTAGGAGAAATCAAGGCGTTGATGGGCGGGGACGGTTCGGGCAGAGTACAAAGATAGCGGGAGGGTTTTATGAAAATTACATCACTCGAAATGTTTATGACTCCACCCAGATGGTTGTTTTTAAAAATCAACACAGACGAGGGCATTAGCGGGTGGGGCGAGCCGATTGTGGAGGGCAGAGCGGAAACTGTTCGCGCAGCCGTAACCGAGCTTGAATATTACTTAATTGGCAAGGACCCCTCCCAAATTGAACACATTTGGCAAACACTATTCCGTAGCGGATTTTATCGCGGTGGTCCTGTGCTTATGAGCGCAATTTCTGGCATTGACCAAGCGTTATGGGATATTAAGGGCAAAAAGCTTGGTGTGCCGATATATGAGTTACTGGGCGGAATTTGCCGAGACAAACTAAAAGTATATAGCTGGATAGCTGGCGACAGGCCCAATGATGTTGCGAATCAAGCTAAGGAAAAGCTTGACCTCGGATTCTCCGCAATCAAGATGAACGGCACCGAGGAAATGCACTATATTGACAGCTTTAGTAAGATTCAGGCGGTGAGCGATAGAATCGCCGCAATACGTGATGCCGTTGGCTTTAAGCTTGATATTGCAGTCGATTTCCACGGAAGACTACACAAGGCAATGGCTAAAGTGCTTGCTAAAGAAATTGAGCAGTATAAGCTTATGTTTATTGAAGAACCTGTCCTACCTGAAAACAACGAGGCACTTCGCGAAATCGCAATGCATACATCAACGCCAATTGCAACGGGTGAGCGCATGTTTAGCAGATGGGACTTTAAGAAAGTTTTGCAAGACGGATATGTAGATATTATCCAGCCTGACCTTTCA
>JAVBKH010000208.1:0-9404 GCA_031554155.1 Oscillospiraceae bacterium | reverse complement strand
AGCATTAAATCAAACCCAAAAGTAATGACCTTACATAATGAGTTGACACAAATCGAATCTGAAATAGCAAGATTGTTAGGTAGCTTGTCGTCAGCCAACAGCACCTTGACCGATTATGTGAACAAGATGATTATTGAACTGGACGCAAAAAAGCAAGCCACGCTTGACGAACTTGCTAAGACGCAAACCGAAACCATTGACTACAAACAAGTCTTGCACATGAACAAGTGCATTGATAAGTGGGAGGTTCTTTCTTTGGACGACAAGAGGCAAGTGGTTGACAGCTTGATAAGGGTGATACACGCAACGGACAAAAAACTGCAAATTGAATGGCGGTTTTAAAAGTTGCTGTCAACTTAGATTGCACAGCTTTTTTAGCCTCAAATAGCGGACAATCTAAATCTCCAAAAGCCCTAATACCTGAAGCACTCCGCCTAGCAACAGAAAAACTAGACTGCAAAAACTTCTATGCCTTTAACCCAGACTTTGACAGAAAGCAAGCTAACGCAACAGCTATGAAAAATCGCAACAAAAATAGATAACATAATACATCGTATTAAAAAGGATAACAGGCTCGCCTGTTATCCTTTTTTTATTGTCTCTAATATTTTATCTCTTGTATTCTAGTTGCAGAATTGTAGGTGCAAATTGTTTTTACATGTCCAGAATGAAAAACCTATAATATTTGTATTCCAAATTAAAAAATAAACAAAATGTTATTTATACTTTTTGCCTAAATAGTCGCTTTTAATAGAAATCTGTATTGACTTAACTAGTATACTGTTGTATCATTTAATAAGTCGCGTCAAGGGTTTAATCTGTAAAATTAAAGAAAAAGGGGAGACCAACCTAATGCGAATTGGCCAAAAAATTACTTTTGGATTTGCCTCGCTATTTGTGTTGCTCATGGTAATTTCAACGACTGCAACGTTGTCTTTTCTGCGGGCAGGCACTAGCATCGACGGTGTTGACACCTATAACAGCTTTCAAATAAATGCGGGAGACCTCATGAACGTGGTAAATGAGACGCGCATAACGCTTGGCGTGGTTTGCGCAGCTCCAAGTGAAGAAGCCTTTTCCAACGCTTCAAAGCAAATGATGTACATCTCTAAACGTTTGGAAAAGCTGTACGCCTTTATTGAAGCTCGTCCAAGGCTCGCGGTTTTTCGACCTAAAATTGAAGAAGCTCAAAAGCTATTAGCTGAAACTAGGGCAACCTACGGAGATTTGAAGAAAATTTACACCGATGTAGGCGAATCTGCCGCAACAAATGAAGAATACATAAAGCAGGCTGCTGAACTTCGCAAGCAAACAATGCTGGCAGCAGAATCCCTTAACAACACATTTCTCGACATAAACGAGACCGCTACAACAAGGCTTGCTGAATTAAAAGTATTTAACCAAGCTGCACTTCTAATAGTGCTTAGTATATCAGCTTTGTCACTGCTTGTCGCTGTCTTGATGTCAAGAAAAATTGTCATCTCAATTACAAAACCTCTTGGAAATATGCGCGATGTTCTTGTACAAATCGGACAATCTGGCGACATGATTATACCCGAAAACTTGCAGGAAAATCTTCAAAAAACTTCCAAAGGCAAGGACGAAACTGCTCAATGCACAAGCGCATTGCTTGTTTTGACCAAACGTCTTGCAAGCTTTGACCAAACCCTTGCCCATGTTGCAGACGGAAATTTGACTATTCACGTTGACTTGCAATCTGAAAAGGACACCATGGGGCTTGCAGTTCGCAACATGCTTGAAAACTTGAACGAAAAGTTCAGCACAATATCAGATTCGACCGAGCAGGTCAATGTAAAAATAGCGCAACTTTCAGAGGGAGCAAGGCTGCTTTCTAACGGCTCAGAGGAGCAGGAATCAGCGGTAATGCATCTGTCGGAGTCTGTGCAAGATGTTTCGGCAAAGACAAACGAAACCACAGACCTTGCAAAGCAAGCAGCAAAATTGATAGATAGCATCCGCGAAAACGCCCGACTTGGAACAGAACAAATGACGCGCATGAGAAAAGCCGCAGACGACATTAACGCATCAAGCCAGTCCATAGGCAAAGTCATCAAAGTTATTGAGGACATCGCATTCCAGACGAACATCTTGGCACTCAATGCATCTGTTGAAGCCGCAAGAGCGGGTGTTCACGGCAAAGGCTTTGCAGTTGTTGCAGACGAAGTCCGCAACCTCGCAACAAAAAGCACCTCCGCCGCACAAGATACTGGCGTTCTAATTGCGGACACCATGGAAAAAGCGGAGCTTGGCAGCTCAATTGCCGAAGTCACCTCAAAATCTTTTGATAGCATCGTAAGCGGCGTGGAACATTCCAATTCGCTTATTAATAACATGGCTAACCTTTCTCAAGAGCAAATTGAGGACATCAAAAACATTATTCAAAACGTCAAGCAGTTTGAGCAGATAGTTCAGCAAAACAACACTATCGCAACCGAATCTGCCAACGCAACTGCTGAAATCTCCGACCAAACTCGTTTGCTGCAAAGCCTTGTGTCTCAACTTCATCTTTTGCGCGGCAAATCATTTAGTCACATTTCGTAGGGGGAGTTAAATCATGCTAAAGAGAATTTTTCTTTTGGTTTTTATTGTTATTTTTTTAACGTCTTGTTCAGCTACTCGCTACAAGGACGGCGTGTACTATTCCGAAGCGCCAGAATTTCCTAGCAGCGGATGGAAGGAAACCGTGGAGATTACTATTGAAAAAGGCAAGCTAACAAAAATAAACTGGGACGCAATCTACAAGGACGACACTATTCCGATAAAGAAAAAACAGTATTCAAGAAGCGGACTTTACGGAATGCTTGCTCAAGGCGCAAACGATGAATGGTACGACCAAGCAAACGCAGCGCAGCACTTTATTCTCGAAAACGGCATAGACGCGCTTGTGGTAAATGAAGACGGCGTAACCGACTCCGTGGCAAGCTGCTCAATTCACGTGAATACGCTCGACAAGCTTTTGCGAGAGTGCCTTGAGAAAGCGAAAAAATAATTTAATTGGTCCAACACTTATTAAAAACATTGTTTTAATAGAATGTGAATTTTTTGTATTGACAACGCATAATAAATATAATACACTTTATTTTATACCAAATCAGTATGTATAGAGAGGGTTTTTTTATGACAAATGCGACAAGGACAGCAAATTCATCACTATTTGAGCTGAATGGAAAGCCAAGCTTTGGCGTTGCATTCCCACAGGCGATGCAGCATGTTTTGGCGATGTTAGTTGGCAATATCACTCCACCAATACTAATTGCGCAATTATTGCATCTACCCGAAAGCGATAAAATTCTTTTAATGCAAGCAGCAATGATTATTGGCGGACTCACAACAATACTGCAATTGTTCCCGATTTTCGGGTTTGGTATGGGACTTCCCAATGTTATGGGTGTAGCGTTTGCGTACATGCCTATTTTGTCTGCAATTGGTATGTCGTATGGAATTAAAGCTATATTCGGTGCGCAATTGGTCGGTGCGTTTGCTTCGATTTTTATAGGCATGATGATAGGTAAAATCCGAAGATTTTTCCCGCCAATAGTAAGCGGAACAGTTGTTCTTAGCATAGGATTGTCACTCTACGGCACAGCTACAACGTACATGGCTGGTGGAAGCGGTGCAGGCGACAATTTTGGTCTACCAAAATATTGGCTTATTGCATTGGTAGTGTTAGCTGTAACACTTGCGTGCAATTTGTTCGGTAAAAAATACATTAAAGTTTCAGGCATGTTGATTGGTATAGCCGCAGGCTACATAATGGCCTTGTTCATGGGTATGATTAATTTTAACAATGTTGCAAGTGCCTCGTGGGTTTCTTTGCCACACTTTTTCGAGTGGGGGCTGGAATTCCACCCATCTGCAATTATCGCCATGATTTTGATGTACATAGTCCAAGCGGTTCAAACAATCGGAGACGTTTCTTCAACTGCTATAGGTGCGTTCAACCGTGAAGCAACTGACAAAGAAATTGGCGGCGCAATTAAAGGCCAGGGACTATTGGGCATGTTTGGCGCTTGCATTGGCGGCTTGCCTACCGACCCGTACAGCCAAAACGTTGGATTGATTGTTACAACAAAAGTTGTTGCAAAAAGAGTTTTTACAATTGTTGGTGCCATAATGCTCATCGCAGGATTCTGCCCGAAATTCGGAGCCATTATGACGACAATCCCGTACCCTGTACTTGGCGGTGCTACAATAACCGTTTTTGCAGCCATAACCATGTCTGGTATTCAGTTGATTACGCAGCAGCCGCTCAACTATCGCAATAAAATGATTGTTGGTATTTCGTTGGCGCTTGGCGTTGGCGTAAGTACAGTTGCAAATGCGTTGCAGTTTTTCCCCACAGATGTTCAAAATATTATTGGCAAATCGCCAATTGTGCTTTCGTTTGCAATAGCGTTTATTTTAAATATTATTGTACCTGAAGATAATTCGGCTGAAGAGGAATAAATCGCCTTGACCGCCGCAATGAGTTGAACTACCTTCGGAGATAGCAGGCACAATATAAAAAACTATATCTTAGAATAATATTGGTTTACTCGAGCTTACATCGTTTTTCATACGATGTAAGCTTTGATTTTTATTGTCAATTGCGCAGGCCTCGATTATGTACAAAAAAATCTAGATATAGTTTTTGTTTACAATATTTGGTTGACAATACCATTGCGATTTGTTAGTATTAATAAAAGATTGCGACCTTTTGTCTTGAGTATAAACAAAAAATTTAAAGGGGCGTTATAGTTGGATAATATAAAAATAAAAACCCTTAGCCTAAAGTCATACGATAAAATTTTTATTTCCATTGATTTTAAGCAGGCGTGGACGTTGGTCGAAATTAAATCGCTGCTAAACGAAGCTCTTGATTATATTGCGAATGAAAACTTATTTGTCGTAAACGAAAAGGCTATCGGCAGTATGGAATACATGAACTTTTACTTGCAGCTTCGCGAGGAACTGTTTAAAAGCCATGACTTGACTGCGCCGCCAAACACTTACATAGAGGGGCTTTCCATTACACGCACATGTTTAATATCCGTAACTTTTTGCGCGATTTTGATTAAAGACAGCCGAATTAAAGGCAGCTACAGCAACGACGAAGAAAAGCGCGTGGCAGCCGCACTTTTGGCGTTTGACACTGTGTCGTATTTATATTTGAGCAACATCAATGTTTCGCGCCACAACCACAGCGACCTTGAATCGCTGAACACGTGGCAGAAGCTAAACCCACTCATTACCCAAAACGGCTTTGAGTTGAATGAAGTTTTAAGAAGCAATATTCGCATAAATGATATTCACAGAATCGAAAAGAAAAAAGAATACGAAATAATTGATATGCCCGAAAACGCTGATAAAGATGTTGCTGTTGACGAGGCTGTAATCAGCGCGAACTACAAAATTGACGTTGAGCTTTTGTGCATGAAGCCGCACAACTCTCACCCAATGCACAGAAATTTGCAGCTTCAATACAAGCAAACCTCCTCAAACGGGCTGCTTGTTGAGGAAGACGAAAGCTTTGAGATACAAATTCACGGCAAAACAAACTTTAAAATTGCAGGTGCTCATGTTCCAACAGATAAAGTTTATATCCAGATTTACAACACCCTCATAAACTTAAAGTTAATTTTGGAGCAGGCGGGCATGTCCTATGACGATGTGTTTGAGGCGAGGTTGTATTTCAAAAACAAGGATTACTACGTAATTTATAAGCAAGCCGCAGAGGACATTGGCCTCCCCGATATTTACGCGTCGTTTGTCGTGGGCGACATTCACAGGGAAGATTTGCTGTTTGAACTTGAAGCCACAGCTTGCAAAGCAAAATAATAAAATAAATATATTGAAAGAGGACTACATATGAGTATCGACTTGACCATAAAAAAAGAAACACTGGACCGCAACATTAAGCTTGCCAAGGAGCAGGGCGTAGTTATTCCCACGCTAAAGCAGATGAAAAATCCCGAGACAATACCAGAAAAAATCCAAGACCGCCTAAAAAACGTAGGCCTTTGGGACGTTGACCCTGTAAATCTTTTCCGCATTACATGGAAAAACGAGCAAAAAGAAAAAGGCGGCCTTTTCGGTGCGCCAAACTTCATTGAGCTGCCAAAAGCCCTTACTGGCGTAGACGCTAAGATAATCTGTATGCTCGGCAAATGGTTTCCCACGGGCTGCCATAAAGTCGGTGCGTCCTTCGGTTGCCTTGTGCCAAAGCTTGTCACAGGCCAGTTTGACGCTACCTTCCACAAAGCCGTATGGCCCTCCACGGGCAACTATTGCAGAGGTGGCGCATTCAACTCCAAGCTTTTGTCGGTGCATTCCGTTGCCATTTTGCCCCAAGGCATGAGCAAAGAGCGCTTTGAGTGGCTAAACAAAATTGCAGGCGAAGTTATCGCGACGCCTGGCTGCGAAAGCAACGTCAAAGAGATTTTTGATAAGACATGGGAGCTTAAAAACACCCGAGACGACGTTATGATTTTCAATCAATTTGAGGAAATGGGCAACCACCTCTGGCATTACGAAGTCACAGGCCACGCCATTGCTGACGCATTTGAAATGGTCAAAGGGCCAAAAGGCCGTCTTGCTGCGGCTTGCTTTACTTCTGGCTCGGCGGGAACTTCTGGCTGCGGCGATTACTTGAAAGAAAAATACCCGAACATGAAGCTTGCGGTGGGCGAAGCTTTGCAATGCCCAACACTTGTGAACAACGGCTTTGGTGACCACCGAATTGAAGGCATTGGCGACAAGCATGTGCCGTGGATTCACAACTGCAAAAACACCGATATTGTTATAGCTGTGGACGACAACGACAGCCAAAATCTGCTTCGCCTGTTTAACGACGAAGTTGGTCGCAAATATTTGCTTGAAGAGCTAAAAATCGACCCGATAGTGGTTGAGCAACTTAGCTTGCTTGGAATTTCTGGCATTGCGAATGTTCTTTGTGCAATCAAAACGGCCAAATACTACGAGATGACCGAGGACGATGTTATTGCAACTGTGCTGACTGATTCCTCTAATATGTATGGCTCGCGCATTGCGGAGCTTGACGAGCAGCAGGGCAAATACACAATGGCCAAAGCAGCATACGACTACGGCTGCCATTTGATGGGAGTTCGTGCTGACAACCTTGAAGAGCTTACATACTACGGCAAAAAGCGCATACACAACCTAAAATATTACACATGGGTTGAGCAGCAAGGCAGAAATGTCGACGAGCTGAACGGCTTGTGGTACGACTACGACAACACATGGGGCGCGGTGCATCGCCAAGGTGACGCGGTTGACGCGCTTATTGAGGAATTTAATCGCAATGTTGGCTTAGTGTAAGGCGGTGCATTATGACTAGATATTTTGCAAAATGTGTGCGCTGCGACGAAACCTTCGACGCTGTACCAAACACAACAACATGCCCAAAATGTAGCGGAATTCTCGACATTCAATACGACTACAAATTGATTTCGGAGATGGTTAGCCTCGAAAAAATCAAGGCGCGAGACGACCGCTCAATGTGGCGTTACAGAGAATTTTTGCCCGTCCTCGATGACTGCGACCTTTCAAAAGGTCTGCGCATAGGTGGCTCGCCGCTTTATGATGCTCCAGAGCTTGCAAAGCGTATCGGGTTATCAAGGCTGCACATCAAGGACGATGGACTTAACCCAACCTCAAGCCTCAAAGACAGAGCGTCTGCAATGGCTGTAGTAAAAGCAAAAGAAGCGGGCGCAAGCGTCATCGCGTGCTCGTCCACTGGCAACGCAGCGTCCTCCCTTGCGGGCAATGCCGCCGCATGTGGCTTAACCTCGTACATTTTCGTTCCAGAGCGCGCACCTCAAGGCAAGGTTACACAGCTCCTCGTCTTTGGCGCAAACGTTATCAGCGTCAAGGGCAGCTATGAGGATACCTTTAAACTTTCCGCCGAGGCTATTGAGCGTTGGGGCTGGTACAACCGAAACGCCGCAATAAATCCATATTTATCCGAGGGCAAAAAGACTGTCTCCTACGAAATTGCAGAGCAGCTAAATTGGCAAGTCCCCGATTATGTTGCGGTTTCCGTCGGCGATGGCTGCACAATTGCAGGCGTGTGGAAAGGCTTTAAGGATTTATTTGGCGCAGGCTTTATCACGAAGTTACCCAGACTTATCAGCGTTCAAGCGGAGGGCTGCTGCCCAGTTCACAGAGCCATTGAGTCGGGAACGTCAAAGCTAATTCCAATGGAGGAAAACACCCTTGCCGACAGCATTGCCGTGGGCGTGCCGCGCAATTTTGACAAGGCAATCGCCGCAATAAAGGAATCAAGCGCAGTCACCGTCAACGTAAGTGATGCAGAAATTTTGGAGGCTATGGCCTTGCTTGGCAAAACCTGCGGCGTATTTGGCGAACCTGCGGGTGTTGCAGGAACGGCGGGCATAATCAAAGCTGTTGCTCAAAAGAAAATCCCCGCGGACGCTTCCGTGGTCTCAATCGTGACAGGCAACGGCCTAAAGGATATTGTAAGCGGCGCAAAAGCCGTAAACAAGCCAATGAGCGTTGACCCCAACATGGACGATTTGCTAATCGCATTTAAAAATGCAGGGATTAAGCTTGCGGGTATATGATTAGAAATATTAGTGTATAGTGGGGAGAAAAAGGAGTGTTAGTATGTTTCTTATTGGTGTCGCGATTTTCTTGTTCGGAGTTTTCATGTCCTACTTAATAACTGGTGGACACTTATCGGCGTTCGTCCTTCTGCCGCTAATAATGCTTCAGATTCTTTCGATAGTAGGCGTTTTGGCAGCCACACGAAGCTTCAAGGTATTTGCAGTAGGTTTGTATGCAGCAATTTTCTCTAAAAAGGAAGTTTCTAAGGAAACTCTCGACCAGTCAGTGTCGTTGTTTCGTCTACTTTCTAAAATAACGATGCTTTCGTCCCTGATTTGGTTTATTTATTGCGTCATACATATATTTGGAAGTATAGGCGACATGTCAGTGCTATTATCATCATTGACAACTTCGATTGTAGGGCCATTTTGGGGGTTGGTGCTTGTGGCAGGCGTGTTTGAGCCGTTGGTGTTTATTCTAAAAAAACGGCGGAAAACTTTGCGGCGGCAAAAGCAAAGAGATTAATATTGCTTCATAAATTAAAGCCCCGCTTTTATGCGGGGCTTTCGCTATTCTAGTGCAAATAATGAATAAACAAGCCACTTCTAAGCTTAGGCTCAAACCACGTTGATTTTGGCGGCATAATTAGTCCAGCGTCAGCAATGGCGATAAGGTCATCAAGGCCTGTGGGGCACATTGAAAACGCAACCTTCATGCCGTTGTTCACTCTGCGTTCAAGCTCTTTTAAGCCGCGAATACCGCCGATAAAATCAATGCGCTTGTCTGTTCTTATGTCTTTGATGTCAAGGATTCTTTCG
>JAVBKH010000146.1:0-5630 GCA_031554155.1 Oscillospiraceae bacterium | reverse complement strand
TTGTGGGACTTTCAAATAGTATTTACGACGATTTTTTTGCATTAAAGTGTTACATTTTAATCGAAGTTCCACTCCAGCATTAGAGTGGATAGCGTTATCAATACAGCCATGACACGGCACAAAGCACCCTAGCATTTGGCTGTTTGCGGCATTGACGATAGCGTCAACCTTCAAGGTGGTAATATCGCCTTGCCAAATCGACAGCTTTGAATTAGCGCGAACATGCGGTATGTTGTCAGCATTCGTTATGTTTTTGCCTGCAAGCTCACTTTGTAAATAAGCATCTTGCACACGAAGAAAATCGTCGCTAATATGCCGTGGAGGTCTCACATTCATCAAAGAGCGCAGGAGGTGTTTTTTCTCTTGAGTGTCTTTTGGAATCTGAACGTCTTGATAGCGTGTCTGTTCACAAAGCAAGGCGGCGATTAAAAAATCAAGGTTATCTGTGCTAACATTCATTTCAAAAACTCCTATATTCCACTGCACCAACTGGACATTTTTCTTTGCACATTCCGCAATGTATACAATTAGAGGCATCAATTTTAAATGGCGTTCCTGCGCTAATGCAATCTTGAGGGCATACGTCGGCACAAGCTGCGCAGCCTATGCACTTATCTGTAATCACATACTGAAAGCTTACCGTTTTAATCGAACCAAAAGAAAAGCTATCCCGTGAAATCTTCTCACCTGATAGGTCAAAATATTCGCCTTGACCCTCGTAAATCTGAAAAACCTCAAGCGCATTTCGGCTTTCCTCTTTGGGATATATTGCCGCCATGTACGGATTTTCTCGGAATATTTCGTCAAGCTTATCTTTGCCGATATTTCTAACTTTTCCGCGCAAAGATACTGAAATCTTATCCATTGTACCGCCCTGTGAAGTCATGCCGCTGACAGCAACAAATTTCTGCGACATTAGCTGCGTATAAAATGCTTTGCCCTTTGCAGTTAGAAAGTAAAGGCTCACATCGTCGCAAAGCATTATGTCAATAACTCGGCAAACTGGTTGCCCTGCTTCATCTACGGTTGCAATAACTGTAGAATGGATTTCGCTTTGCAAGAATTTCAAATAATCTTTTGTTTGCATGGTATTCCCCCCGATATTTTATGTGTCAAAAACCGCCCCACAATCAAGCAGGGCGGAATATGTAGCATTTACAGTGTATATTCTTTGGGTGGATTGCCAGAAAAATCAGCGATAACTGCTTTTGCATCGGATAAATAAAAAACCTCAAAAATCGGATTATCGGCTGTCTGATACTGCCCTTTGATAATCGGGTTTTCCATGCAACCTTGTTTTACGGCCATATTGTTTTCAAACACGACTTTGCCGTTTAGGCGAATCCATGCGTAGGTTGGGCTAGAGACCGTGATTTCCACGTTTGGATTCTTTTCTATTTCGGCGTAAACTGACTTTGTGTGGTTGGTGGAAAACCAAAGCTTGCCGTCTTTTTCAAAGCAGAACATAAATGGGCGATTTTTGGCTTTGCCGTCTAGTCCGACCGTGGCTAGATATTGCACAGGATTCTCTTGTAAAAACTTGACTACTTCATTCATTGATGTTACCTCCATAATTTGGCTTGATTTTGTTTGCCGTTGATATTATAATGATCCCATGCAGACAATGTGTAAAGTAAGCACTTTATTGTGGCGTAGTTTCCAAAAGCATACTATTGCGGAATTATCGCAAAAAACGGAGGTGAGAAAAATGATAAATGATTTACCAGCGTGTCCAGTTGAAACGACGATGATGTTAATTTCCGATAAATGGAAAGTGCTGATTGTGCGCGATTTACTTACAGGCACTAAGAGATTTGGCGAACTTAAAAAGTCAGTCGGCAGTGTCACGCAAAAGGTTTTGACTGCACATCTTCGCGCAATGGAGGAAAGTGGACTTGTAACCCGCAAAGTTTTTGCAGAGGTGCCTCCGCGAGTGGAATATACGCTAACGGAAACAGGGTACAGCTTAGCGCCAGTCATGGACGCAATGTGGGCATGGGGAGAGCAGTACAAGGAAAAACACGCATAAGATATACGCTTAAAAGCGCCTTTATTTGGGCGCTTTTTTCATGTCATCGAAAGGAGGTAATCGCATTAAAGATATAAAGCAAAAACCCAAATTACTTGAAAAAGCAGGCTACACTAAAGATATAGGCGCAATATTAAAGCGGAAATATAAAATTCAGCAAATAGAACGGCGAGATTTTAGCCAAAAACAGCACTGTAAGCCACAAAAAAAACAATCTAAGCGAGAACAGACAGAAAGCAATAATCCCGTCCAATATGCGGTTAAACAATCAGAGCACGGAGCAGAAATCGGTGTATCTCAAGGCTTTTCTTCTGCTTCGACAATGGTAGATACGGCTTACCATATGGGGAAAAACCTTGTCCAGCGCGTAAAATTCAAAGCTACCATAACGCCCTCGGCTCATACCGAGGGCGTTAATAATTCTGCTAATACCACAAGCCGCGACGCAGGGATAAAACCCGAACCGTCCGAAAATCCACAGCCTCGAAATCGGCTACAAGTTGAGCGCACGAGAAATCGAAGCCTTGAGAAAAAAAGCAGATACACTGCTGAATATCAAGGCAATGTGCGGAGACAAGCTACTACCCGCGTTTCCTCGCCCAAGACTGAAAGTGCATCACAAGCCACCACTTCGCGACAAAACGCAGAGTACATACGCCGCACCTTGCCACGGCTACGCACTGAAAAGCTTCGCACTAGCCAAACAATCAACGAGAAAGCCACTAGGACGCACTATAAGCCACGTTTGAAAACAGTCGAGGCATCGGATAAGGTACACAAGAATATTACTAAAACGGCTTACCAAAAAGCACAGAGGCAAGCGGTCAAGCGAGCCGCTATAACCGCTCGAAAAGCCGCTAAACAGGCGGCGAAGCTTACAGCTAAGAGTATAAAATTAGTAATCAAGGCGGCTGTTGCCTTTGTTCGAGCGATTGCCGCACTTTTAGGCGTAAGCGTGCCGCTTGTAATTGCTATTGTGGTTATCGGAATTGCCGCCGCACTTTTAGCGTCGCCGTTTGGTATGTTTTTTTCAGACCAAGACACCAGCCCCGATACAACGCGCATATCTCAAATCGTGCAGGAAACTACAGCCGAATTCTACGCCAGAATCGAAAGCATAAAGCAAGGCCGCGATTACGTTGACAGCGTTGAGATGCACTATATCGGCTGTGATGGCGGTATTCAGCTTGATAACTGGATAGACACCCTCGCTGTATTTTCGGTAAAGACTGCGCTCGACAACAACGGCATTGACGTTGTGACAATCGACCAAACCCGTATTGACCTAATCCGTGACGTATTCTCTGATATGAACACAATCGACTACTATGTTGAGGAAATCGAGCATGAAGCCGAGGACGACGAGGCTTGGACGGAATACATTTTACATATCACAGTTACAAGCAAAACCGCAGATGAACAGGCGCAAGAATACGGTTTTAGCGTAGACCAGAAATCTATGTTAAGTGAACTTTTGAAGCCAG
Organism: Oscillospiraceae bacterium; assembly: GCA_031554155.1. Taxonomy (GTDB): domain Bacteria; phylum Bacillota; class Clostridia; order Oscillospirales; family Ruminococcaceae; genus WRAV01. Next base: position 2,117 of record JAVBKH010000146.1, on the reverse strand, counting down.
AGTACAACGAATACTTTGTTATGCTTATTGCAGGAACAAGCGCTGGCATTACTGGCGGTGATATTGGCATAATTGCAGACGGTATTTATATCTGGCCGTCCGCAGCAAGCAAAGTATTAACTTCATACTTTGGCGGAAGAATCAACCCCGTTACAGGCATACCCGACAATCACACGGGCATAGACATTGCCGCAGGATACGGCACAGCGATACTTGCCGCCGCAGATGGCACAGTAATCACATCATCGTTTTATGACGGAGGGTACGGCAATTGTATCGTTATCGACCACGGCAACGGAAATCGCACACTTTATGGACACATGAGCCGTCGAAACGTCAGTGCAGGTCAAGCAGTAACTCAAGGTCAGATTATCGGATTTGTCGGCAGCACAGGAATGTCAACAGGCCCGCACTTGCACTTTGAAACACTCGTTAATGGCACCAGAGTAGACCCGCTTTTGTATTTTAGTGGGTATTAAATTGGAGACCGCCTAGTTTTTGGCTAGGCGGTAAGCATATTTAAAACTGCAATTCATAAAACATGGGCGCTGATAATATTATTGCAAGTGTCCGTTCAGTGGTAAATTACGACCGTCCAAGTAAAAGTAATTGATATAAATAGCTTTGTTTGATAATATTAAATTGTATTTGTTCGCAAATTAAGACTAGCAAATGATTTAGGAGGCTAAATATGCTTTCGATTGCAGTATGTGAAGATGGAATTTTACTACAACAAACCATAATTGCAAAGGTAAACAGCTACCTCGAAAAAAATCACTTGCGTGGGCAAGTATCGGGCTTTTCACGAAGTGATGAGCTTGTAAGTAAAAGCAGTAGCTTTGATATTGTGCTTATGGATATAGGCATGAATGGCATGGACGGTATGCAGGCGGCTAAAGAACTTCGCTTACAAGGAAAAGATTGCGAAATCATATTTGTAACAGCTTTTTCGTCATACGTCTATGAGGCGTTTAATGTTGACGCATCAAATTTCTTGGTAAAGCCAGTCTCCGATGAAAAATTATATGTAGCTTTGAACAGGGCTGTAAAACGCGTTCTAAAAAGCGACCATTCCTTATCTTTGATTATAAAAAAAGGCACCGAAATATTAAAAATACGCTTATGTGACATATTATATTGCGAAGCGCTCGACCATAGATTAACAATTCACACACAAAGCGGCAATGTTGCTTACTACGAAAATATAGCTTCAATAGAACAAAAACTTGATGAAAACTTTTTTCGTTGTCATAGAAGCTATATTATCAACCTTAAACAAGTCGTTGCTTGCGAGAAAGATACCGTGATGTTTTCAAATGGTGATAGAGCGTTAGTTTCAAGACGAAAAGCGGGTGAGCTATCTCAAAAATTGCTTAATACAATCAGAAATGAGGTTTTATAATGGATACCTCAAGTTTAATAGACTGGCTTATGTTTATTGGGTACTTTGTAATTATTGACGGACTGCGTTCGTATATCGAGATTAGTTTTTTATCGCGCTTTTTGCAAACAAAATCAAGGCGACCTTTTTTTGTGCTGTATGCTATGGTGAACTACCTAATTTCCTATTTAACAGTGACCTTTCAAACTCCAATGTGGCTTATATTTTGTATCCATTTTGTGATACTCTTTTTAGCGGGCGTATATTTGATAAGAAAAATTAAGGTCTCGGCCTTTGCTCCGTGTATTATAGTAATGACTTTGTTTACATTGACCGACGCACTTTCTGTTTCAATCTTGCAGATAGTTATGCAGCTTATACATAAACAGTCGCTCTTGGGCTTGGCAATTCCATTCACACTTGCAATTTTTTTAATAGCAATGCAGTATTGGCTTTTGTTCCTAATAGCAAAAAAATATGAGCGTTTCAGCAGTCAATACACCGCATCATATCTGTATTTACTGCTATTGCCATGTTTGTTGACGATTATTACAATCCGCATAAATTGGGGACTATGGGATTCAGTATACACAGTTGACCCCAATAATATGAAGATTGAATATGCACATGTTGCAAAAGAGATTTTACTGTTATTACTCGCTTTTCTTAGCTTTATTGCGGTTCTTGTTGCGTTTTACAAGCTAATAAAAGCCGCCAGATATGAAGCTGATAAATC
>JAVBKH010000030.1:0-3915 GCA_031554155.1 Oscillospiraceae bacterium | reverse complement strand
TCCATGAGTGAAATTGCGCTAATCTCGCTAAACGACAACAAGATTAAACTAATGGCCCGCGAGGGCAACAAAAAAGCCGCAATGATTTTGAAGTTGGTGAGTCACCCGTCAAAATTTCTTGCCACGATTCAAGTTGGCGTTACGCTGTCAGGATTTTTGGCGTCAGCCCTTGCTGCGGGAACATTTGCGGATTATATTGTCTACTCGATGCGTAACATTCCCATTGCGCCCTCTACTGTACACGGACTCTCTGTTATAATAATCACGATGCTTTTGTCTTACTTCAGCCTTGTTTTTGGTGAACTTGTGCCAAAGCGTGTAGCAATGCAAAATTACGAAAAAATTTCTTTTGCAGTTGTTCCGTTTTTGTCGGCTTTTGCAATGGTGGGCAGGCCATTTGTTGCTATGCTTTCAGCTTCCACAAACACGGTGCTCCGTCTCATAGGTATTGACCCTAACAGCCAGCCCGAAGAAGTCACCGAGGAAGAAATTCGCATGATGGTCGACGTTGGCGGCGAGCGCGGCAGCATTGAGGAAACCGAAAAAGAGATGATTAACAACATCTTTGAGTTCGACGACCGCACTGTTGATGAAATGATGGCGCACCGCACCGAAATTGTTTATGTTAGGGCCGACACGCCCCTTGATGAAATTATAAAAATCGCGCTAAAATCGGGATATTCGAGAATACCTGTGTGCGAAGACGACCTTGACACAATCGCGGGAATACTTTACGTTAAAGATTTGCTTGCCCTTGTCACAAGTGACGCTGACGACGCGGATTTTTCACTCAAAGCTTTTATGCGTGAGCCACTTTATGTCTTGGAGTCAAACTCCTGCATGTCGGTGCTAAGCCAATTTAAAGCTAAAAAAATCCAACTTGCAATCGTTGTGGACGAGTACGGCGGAACGTCGGGACTTGTGACGATGGAGGATTTGCTTGAATCAATCGTCGGCAATATCCAAGACGAATACGACGACGAGGACGAGGAAATTCTCACCATAAGCGAAAACCGTTACTTGGTCGACGGTCTGACTTCCCTTGAAGATGTAGATAAATTCTTTGACCTCAAGCTTTCCGAGCAAGAGGAGTTCGATACAATCGGCGGGTATGTGGTGAATACACTTGGCCGAATTCCGCGGGACGGCGAGCACCCGAGCGTGGAAGTGGAAGGCTACCGTTTTATTGTAAGCGAAGTCGACGAGCGGCGAGTAACAAGGCTTGAGGTTGAGCGAAACACAGAACAAGTGGCAGAGGAAAGCCAACCCGAAGCAGAATAAAAAAATGGCAAGGCATTTGCCATAAGTTAAAACAGGGACTGGAATTTAAAATCCAGTCCCTGTTTGTTTTATTTAATTAGAATCAACCCACGTTTACGCTGTTTTTGCCGCTTGATTTGCTAATATACATGGCTTTGTCTGCGCGGGCAACTGCAAAATGTTCGTTTTCGTCTTCAGCGGCAACCTCTGTAAGCCCCATAGAAATTGTAACAGAGATTTTGTGCTCACCTTGGAACAAGCTATCGTCTTGAATGCTCTTGCGTATTCGCTCGGCAATTTCATACCCTGCTGTCAAAGGCGTCTTGTTAAGCAAAACCAAAAATTCTTCGCCACCCCAACGGCAAACATAATCCTCATCGCGTACGCCGTCGTTTAATAGCTTGGCTACTTTTTGTAGCACAATATCACCAAAATCATGGCCATACACATCATTAACCTTTTTGAAATCGTCGATATCTGCCATAATCACGGAGTAGATTTCTTTTGTCTCCATGAAATTCCGATACTTTTGCGACATAATATTGTCCATTGCTCGACGATTTATGCAATTTGTAAGCGCATCAATATAGGCGATATCTTCAAGAGTTTTTTTCTCGTTTTCGTACTTTAAGGTTGTTCTTTTGTAGTATCTACGCTCTGTAATCACAAATAAAATTGACGCAAGCGCACTCATAACAAAGCCAGACAAAAGTAGAAATTGTATTCTGGTCATTAAGTCTTCTTGTGATTTTTGGGTTTGCTCCGCAATCAACAAATCAATGTCTGGGTAGTAAACTCCTATTGCAATTATCCAGTTATACGGCTTGTACAGCTTTGCGTAGCTAATTTTTTTGGCAACCTCGTCGCTGTCGTTTTTCTTAAAATAGTAGCTTTGAACAAGCTCACCTTTTGCTTTAATGCCATCAAGCTCTGCTTGATAGGGCAAATTGCCCGCAGCGTCCCGCATATTCGTCGAGAGCATCATGCCCTCTGTGCTAGGCAGGTTTGGGTGAACTAATCTAACGGCATAGTCGTTACCGCCGTCAAAATTGATTATGCCGTTTATCCATGCATAGGATTCATTCGTAAACCTTGCTATATGCAAGTATGTTCGCATTTTCTCAAGCGTAATCTGCTCAACGGTTTTGTCTTCGGCAACTAAAACGCAGAGATACTTCTCGTTAATATCGGAAATTTCACGAAGGTCATACATTGATGTCATGGATTCAATAGTTCTCTTGTCGTAAATAGAATTTGCGTCAACATCAAGATTTGACGTATACGCGAACTTGCCTGTCGACTTGTTCACAATTGAAATTGAGAAGTTTTCAAAAGAATTTTCTATTTTTTTGCAGATAAATATAGCATCAGCATCTGTGTTGATTTCGTCGTACATCAAGTCGTGCAGATTACTTGAAACAAGCGACATATCCGATTTAATATCGGACATAGCGTCTTCACGACGAATATCAATTTCCTTTATGATGTTGTTAACGGTTTCTTTCATGTCGTCGGTGGCATATTCCAAAAGCAAATCATACATGCGTTGAGATGCAAGAGTTTCCCTTTCATATGCGGTGTTAACCATAAATAAGCTTAATGCGCCTGTCATTACAAAAAATGATATTAGCACTACAACAAAGAATTGTTTGCGCATGTTGTACCTCGATTTTAAAGTCTCCCCTGCGTCATTATAGCACAATATATTAATTTTCGCTATATTTTTTAAGTGGTAGCATTTGCTAACAAACGCAAAACGAGCGCAGACTAAACATCTGCGCCCATTTGGGTTTTAAAATTATCTTGGGATAACGCTTAGCGGGTCAATCCATTTGCCGTCGCTCTTAACTGCAAAATGAATATGGTTTTCATCGGAAATTTCGCATGGCACACCATCGACTTTGCCGATTGCCTGCTTGCCCATAATTTGCTCGCCAACTTTAACGGGGATAACGCTGTTTAGCCCGCAATAAAGGCTTTGCTTGCCGTCTGGGTGGTCAATCGTGATGACCGTGCCCCAAAGCGGGTCGCTCTTGATGTCCTTGACTGTACCGTCAGCCACAGCATAAACGTCCACACCGCGGTCAACTGCAATGTCAATGCCGTCGTGTGTGCGCCAGTCGCCAAGGGTCATGTTTTGAACAAGCTCGCCGTTTGAGTACTGGTTAATAATATTTCCGCTTATTGGCGAGGCGTATGCCAAAGTCGGTAATTTTTCCGATACTGGCGACTGTTCGGACTTGATTACGGGCTTTGACAACGGCTCTGACGATGAGGACGAGGTTGAAGAGGAGGACAACGGCTCCAATGGCTTTTGAGGCTGGGCTGCTGCTTCGGGCTTTGCCTGCTCTTTTTTTACGCCTGTTTCGGGCTTTGCCGTTTCCTCCGCGATAGGGAAATCGCTGAACCTGTTTTCGTTTTGGATAACTCTGTTGTTGCTTTGCTCTATGCCTGTGATAGTTCTATCCACGGCGAGCCACGTTGCCGCGCCTGCGCCCACAAGACATAGAGCTATCGCTGCATAAAAGCCTTTTGACGATAAAAATTTGCTAAACTTGCCTTTTGAAAAATTTAGTTTACTCATGTGTATTAGCACCTCCGACTATAGTTTGAACAAGCTCGGAGTGCTTTATGCTATATTTTCTAATTTTTTTG
>JAVBKH010000007.1:0-4868 GCA_031554155.1 Oscillospiraceae bacterium | reverse complement strand
CACTACCCCCACGACGACCACCATTACATGTTCGTCAGCGAAATTTTAAACGTGCTTGAGAAAAATGACAAGTAAAATTTAACCTGAATAATTTAATTGCATGTGCAAAAAATATTCTTACATGCAATTAAATTTGAAAGGACTGTTTTATTTGAATCAAAACGATATGAGCGACGGAAGAATTGGCGCTTTTCCCGCTAACATCAACAAATATAATCCTACCCCTGCGGCTGACGCCGTTTCAATCACTGGCTTAATAAAGCAAAGTGGCAAAATTTCTGGATACCAGCTTTCCGACGGCCAAAAAGTCAGCCGTGACCAAGGCGTGCAAATGGCAAAAAATAACAAAATCAAAGGTGTAGGCGTTGCGAATAAAAAAGAAACCGAGTACCTGCGCAGCCTGCCCGATGGCGACGGAGCAAATAATCTAAGCAACCTGCCCACAGTCGGCATAGAATAAATATCGCACAAAAGTTATGTTTCGTGCTTGCAAAGCAACTCGCTTCTGTGCTATACTCTCAAAGCGAGCAAGCAAGACGGCGGCGGAGAAACGCAAGTTTTTTCGAGGAAAGTCCGGGCACCGCAGGGCAGAATAGCTGTTAACGGCAGCCGAAGGCGACTTCAGGGCCAGTGCAACAGAAAATTACCGCCAACGCAAGTTGGTAAGGATGAAAAGGCGAGGTAAAAGCTCACCAGTATGCAGGTGACTGCGTAGCTGTGTAAACCCTATTCGGTGCAACGCCAAGTGGAACTATACGGTTGCCCGCCGTGTTCCGAACGTGCGGCTTGACATTCACTGGCGACAGTGAGTGCAGATAGATTGTCGTCAAATACAGAACTCGGCTTATATGCTTGGTCGCAATAAAATCCCCGTCGATTAATTTCGGCGGGGATTTTGTTATTCTGCTATTCTATTTCTTTGACAAATCGTCAACCAAGTCGTACTTTTTTCCGTTATATTCAAGTGCGCCAATATCGCTAATGTCAATTTTTCCAAGAAAAGTTTTAGTACCACGAATTTCAGTCTTATCGCTGCCATCTTCTCTTGATGTGCCAAATTTAACACTACCTGACACAAGTTTCGTGCCGTCTTTTTTGTAAAAATCTATACTGCGTGGTCCATTAGATTCATTAAGTATGAATCCCCCAAATGACATTGTGTATGGTGTGGCCTCAATTCTATTAAAGAAAAGCTTATCATTTGCAGCGGAATTTGCAAGATAATAAAACTTTGAGCTAGTTTCTGTGGCCTTAACTTTATAATTAAGCACCCATTTGCCTTCGTACACAACTTCATCAACGGTAAACTTGCTGAAAATTATATGTATGGTTTTTCCGTCCAATCCGTCAAAATTACTAATCTCAAAATTTGCGGTTGCAATATTTCCTTCGTAAAAGAAAAGCTTGTGAGAAAATTCTGCCTCTCGTACACCATCAATATCGCATTCATATTCCATCTTTTTGAACGGCTCTTTGCCCTCGCGCTCAATTTCTACTTGCAGCTTGGCGTAGTACTTATCGCCCTCTACGTTAACCACGCGGATTGCAAAGCCTTTGTCGTATTTTTTGCCACACCCACCAAACGCAAGCAAAATTGTAAAAATCAAAGCAACTACGATAATCTTTTTCACACAACCACCTCCATGATTTTAGTATATCACTTTGCCAGAATAAAGCAAGAAATCCAAGTTCGATTTGTATTGTAAGATTTAACTAAAATTTAAGCAGAATATTTATAAATTACAACCATAAACTTTGCAAATTGTTCACGCTTAACTCTTGACGATTTCGCTCATTTAGCGTATAGTTGTGGCATACACTTTAAGAGCAAATAAAGGATAATGGGTGGATAAATGAGCTATAAGCTTGGTATTGATGTTGGCTCGACAACTCTGAAAACTGTGGTTCTAAACGAGGACGACAAAATAATAGAGAAAAGCTATCAGCGTCATTTTTCAAAGGCGAGAGAAATGACGATGGAGCATTTGCGCTCGCTTGAACACATTTTGCGAGGACACCCCATTAAGGTTGCCGTAACTGGCTCTGCGGGGCTTGGAATTGCGAAAAGCAGCGGGCTAGAGTTTGTACAGGAAGTCTTTGCGACAGCAGGCGCAGTAAAAAAGCTTGTGCCGCAAACTGACGTTGTTATAGAATTAGGCGGCGAGGACGCTAAAATATTATTCCTCAAAGGTACACTTGAGGAGCGCATGAACGGCACTTGTGCAGGCGGCACAGGGGCTTTTGTAGACCAAATGGCGACATTGCTCAACGTTTCTGCCGAAGAACTTGACGCTTTGAGCCTTAGATATGAGAAAATTTATCCCATTGCGTCGCGCTGCGGCGTGTTTGCGAAAAGTGACATTCAGCCGCTACTTAATCAAGGTGCGCGGAAAGAAGACATTGCCGCAAGCATTTTTCAAGCCGTGGTCGAGCAAACCATCACAGGGCTTGCCCAAGGCAGAAAAATTGAGGGCAATGTGCTGTTTTTAGGAGGCCCACTGTCCTTTTTAAAAGGCCTGCAAGCGCGTTTCACCGAGACATTGAAGCTAACGCAAAAAAACGCAGTATTTCCCGCACTTGCGCCATATTTTGTGGCACTTGGCAGCGCATATTACGCGGAGAATATATCAGACAATTTAACACTTACATATGATGAGCTTATCGAAAAGCTCGCAAACATGCAGGACCCAAGCGGCAATCTTCAATGCGAGCCTCCCCTCTTCGAAAACAAAGCGCAATACGAAGAATTCAAGGCACGCCACGCAAAAATGAGCGTGGGTGAGCGAGATATTGAGAAGTACAGCGGCAAAGCGTACCTTGGCATTGACGCAGGCAGCACAACAACAAAGGTCGTTCTAATTGACGAGGACGCAAATATTTTATATAAGCATTATGTCGGCAACGGTGGCAACCCGTTGCCTGTTATAAAAGAGCAGCTTGAGCGCGTCTACACGCTTTGCGGCGATAATGTGAAAATTGCGACCGCATCGGTGACAGGCTACGGCGAAGAATTAATGCAGGCGGCATTTGGCGTAGATTTTGGCGTGGTTGAGACGGTGGCTCACTTTACGGCAGCACGTCACTTTAACCCGCAAGTCGATTTTATCATCGACATTGGCGGACAGGACATCAAGTGCTTTACAATCAAGGACGGCACAGTGGACAGCGTTATTTTAAACGAGGCTTGCTCGTCTGGCTGCGGCTCGTTTATCGAGACCTTTGCTAAATCAATGGGCCACCCTATCGCTGAATTTTCCCAGCTTGCGCTGTTTTCCAAAGGGCCTGTCGACCTTGGCAGCCGCTGCACCGTGTTTATGAATTCCTCCGTCAAGCAAGCGCAAAAAGACGGTGCAACCGTCGAGGATATTTCAGCGGGACTTGCAATTAGCGTAATCAAGAATGCACTATATAAAGTCATTCGCGTGCGAAATCCCGATGAACTTGGTAAGCATATTGTGGTGCAAGGCGGCACATTTTTAAACGATGCAGTTCTGCGAAGCTTTGAAAAAGAACTTGACCGCAACGTAATCCGCCTCACAATCTCGGAACTAATGGGTGCGTATGGCGCGGCTTTATTTGCAAAGGAAAACGAGCCTACGCAAACCACGCTGATTTCTGCTGAAAACCTCAAAATTTTCACGCATTCGTCGGTTGCGGCAGTCTGCCATAAATGCACAAACAAATGCAGCCTTACCGTCAACACCTTTGACGGCGGCAAGCGCTTCATATCTGGCAACAAGTGCGAAAAGGGCGCGGGTCACAGCTCTACAAACGAACTTCCAAATTTAATGCAGTACAAATACGATTATGTGACAAGCTTTCCTCTAATCGGCGGCAAACGAGCAAGAATCGGCATACCCCTAGTTCTCAATATGTACGAAAACTTACCGTTTTGGGCAACATTTTTCCGCGAGCTTGGCTGCGAAGTTGTTCTCTCAAGCCAATCTAGCCGAGAGATATACATGAAAGGTCAAGGCACAATCCCGTCGGACACAGTGTGCTACCCTGCCAAGCTTGTGCATGGTCACATAGAGGACTTAATTGAGCAGGGAATATCGACAATATTCTATCCTTGTATGACCTACAACTTCGACGAAGGCATCTCCGACAACTGCTATAACTGCCCAGTTGTCGCCTACTACCCAGAGCTTATCAAGGCAAACATGGGAGACATCGAGCGCGTAAAGTTTATTGCGCCCCATATAAGCCTAAACAACGAGGATTTCTTCGTCAAAAAAGCAACGCAGATTTTCGCTGACGCCATACCAAAGCTGAAGCTTGCCGAAGTCAAATCAGCAACAAAAAAAGCCTACCAAGCTCACCGCGATTTTCGTGAGGCTGTAATCCAAGAGGGCGAAAAGGCGCTTAGTTGGGCAAAGCAAAACGATAAAAAGGTGGTCATCATGGCCACGCGGCCCTATCACGTTGACCCCGAAGTAAACCACGGCATTGACAAGCTTTTGACCTCCCTTGGCTTCGTAATCCTCACCGAAGACGCAGTAAGCCACCATCACAAAAAACTTGAGCTAAACGTGCTAAACCAGTGGACTTACCACGCTAGAATGTATAATGCGGCCAAATTTGTGACTGAAAACGAGAACATGGAAATGGTGCAGCTCGTCAGCTTCGGCTGCGGTATCGACGCTGTTACAACCGACGAGGTTCGCGATATTTTGCGAGAAAAAGGCAAATTGTACACACTTTTGAAGATAGATGAAATCAATAATTTAGGTGCGGCAAAAATCAGAATGAGAAGCTTGCTTGCCGCTATGAACGAAAGAGAGGCCAAAGCCATTGCGAATTGAGGGCGTAATAGAGCGAATCCCATTCACAAAAGAGATGAAAAAGACCCACACGATTCTTGTGCC
>JAVBKH010000223.1:0-7334 GCA_031554155.1 Oscillospiraceae bacterium | reverse complement strand
ATCTATGATTGCTATAGTTGACTACGGTGTGGGCAATCTTTTCTCGCTTGCCTCGTCGCTAAAATTTATTGGTGCAGAAAGCATTTTGACGTGTAATGCAGACGAACTTGCAAAAGCTGAAAAAATAATTTTGCCAGGCGTAGGTGCGTTTGGCGATGCAGCCGCGAAACTTCGAGAAAAAGGCCTCGACCAAGCTGTTGTAAATGCTGCGCGCAAGGGGACTCCGCTGCTTGGAATTTGCTTAGGTATGCAGCTTTTGTTTGAAAAAAGCGAGGAATACGGCGAACATACAGGTCTAGGCTTAATTAAAGGTGAAATCAAAAACCTTGCACGCGCTCTTGGGGAAAATTCTGAACACAAGGTTCCGCATATTGGTTGGAATGGCTTGGTTATGCTGCAAGATTGTCCAATCCTCAAAAACACGAGGGAGGGCGACTGCGTATATTATGTGCACTCGTTTTATTCGCCAATTGGTCGAAAAACGGTGGCGGGCTCACAATATGGCAACGTGCATATTACGGGAGTTGTTCAGCGTGGAAATATCTTTGGAACACAGTTTCACCCTGAAAAAAGCGGTGAAGTTGGATTGAACATTTTGCGGGCGTTTGCAGAAATTTAAAAAAGTAGCTAGGGAGGAGGATTATGGAAATTTTTCCTGCGATTGACATAAAAGACGGAAAAGTAGTCCGTTTAACTCAAGGTGATTACAACAAAGTGAATATTTATTCAGAAAATCCAACCGAAATTGCAGTAGGCTTTGCATCAAAAGGAGCAAAAAATCTGCATGTTGTTGATTTAGATGGGGCAAAAAATGGCAAGCTATCTAACTTTACAGCGATTGAAGCAATTGTGAAAAATGTAGGGATGAATGTGCAGGTTGGCGGTGGAATCCGTGACGAGGAGCGTATACAAAATTACCTTGAAATAGGCGTTTCTCGCGTTATTCTTGGCACAGTTGCGGCACAAAATTTCGATTTTACTTGCGACATGATTGGCAAATATAAAGAAAAAATTGCCGTTGGGGTTGATGCAAAAGAAGAGAAGATTGCGGTTAATGGCTGGCTTGAGGTAATGGAAATCAACTCGATAGAATTTTGCAAAAAACTTGCGGCTGCGGGTGTTGCGACAATTATTTACACAGATATTTCCAAAGATGGAGCGATGCAAGGGACAAACCTTGGCGTTTACAAGCGACTTGCTGAAGAAGTTAGTTGCAACATCGTTGCATCTGGAGGCATATCGTCTGCGAGTGAAATAAACGAGCTGATTAAGCTGAAAACATATGGTGCAATTCTTGGAAAAGCTCTTTATCAAGGCATTTTGTCACTTGAGGAGGTACTGCGATTATGTTAATGAAACGAATTATTCCGTGCCTTGATGTGCGTGACGGGCGAGTGGTCAAGGGTGTTAATTTCGACGGAATCAAAGATGTTTCCGACCCTGTTGAGCTTGCTGAACTTTACAATGCAGAAGGTGCAGATGAGCTTGTGTTCTACGATATAACTGCCTCGGTTGAGAATCGTGGAATCTTTACCGACGTCCTAAAACGGGTAGCAGGTAGCATTTTTATTCCGCTTACTGTCGGTGGTGGCATCAATACACTAGGTGATTTTGAGCGTGTTCTTGCCTGCGGTGCCGATAAGGTTAGTGTTAATTCTGGCGTAATAAAAAATCCAAGTTTGATTGGAGAAGCTGCAAAAAGATACGGCGACCAATGCGTTGTGCTGTCAATGGACGTTGCTCGTGAAAACGGAAAAATGAATATTTATACAGCTGCGGGCAAGCAGTCTACAGGTATTGACGCGATTGAATGGGCGAAACGAGGCGAAGCGAATGGCGCAGGTGAGCTTGTAATAAACTCAATTGACACCGACGGTGTGAAGAAGGGTTTTGACCTTGAGATGCTTGAAGCAATTGGAAATGCCGTGAAAATCCCGATTGTTGCGTCAGGTGGCGCAGGAAAAATCGAAGATTTCTTTGAGCTTTTCGATAAGCTGCCCATGATTAACGCGGGACTTGCGGCCTCAATTTTTCACTATCGGGAAGTTTCAATACGTGACTTGAAGCGTTATCTTGATGAAAAAAATATTCCAGTTAGGCTTTAAATAAGATTTTACAAAGGAGACCACGCATGAATCTTGACAGCTTAAAATTTGATTCGAACGGCCTAATTCCTGCAATAGTTCAGGATTATTATACCAAAAAAGTCCTGACGCTTGCTTACATGAATCGTGAGAGCTTGGAAATATCCATAAAAGAAAAGCGCACTTGCTTTTTCAGTCGCTCTCGGCAAGAACTTTGGCGTAAAGGGGAGACATCGGGTAACTACCAAAGCATCGTGAAAATAACTCCAGATTGCGACAATGATGCGCTTGTTGTCGAAGTCACTAAGAGTGGGCCTGCTTGCCATCTAGGAACTGACAGCTGCTTTGACAAGCAACCTATATTTGCGGAAGAAATTGCAAGCGATTTTTCTCTTGAGCAGCTTGCGGTACTTATCGAAAGCCGTAAAACTGATAAAAAATAAGGCTCATATACGACATATCTGTTTGAAAAAGGCGACGACAAAATCTTGAAAAAAGTGGGAGAAGAGTGCACAGAGGTTGTTATTGCGGCAAAAAATAACGACAACGCCGAGCTTGTTTATGAAATTTCTGACTTATGCTATCACGTGATGGTTTTAATGGCACACAAGGGCATAACTACGCAGCAAATCAAAGATGAACTTGCATCGCGACATGTTGTTGATAAAAAAATTAAGCAGGAGAAAATGCAATGATTAAGCCAAATTTTCCGTTTAAACAATCCTTGCACACACATACGATATTTTCTGACGGAAAAGATACTGCCGAAGAGATGGTAGTTGCAGCAATAAAAGCAGGGTTTTCATCGCTTGGATTTTCCGACCACGCATATGCGCCCTACGACAGCGACTGCTGCATGAAAAAAGAAAATCTCGCAGTTTATCTTGCAGAAATTGCAAGCTTGAAGAAAAAATACGTGGAGGAAATTGAGATTTTTTGCGGACTCGAATGCGACCGTTATCACCCCTCAGAAAAAACAAACCTTGATTATGCAATTGGTTCAGTGCACTATGTTTTTTGTGAAGCAAGTGGAGAATATTTTCCGATTGATTTTAAGCCCGAAATTCTTGAAGATGCCATTCAAAAAGTCTCAAATGGCGATATTAAAGATTTTATCCGCAAATATTATAACAATGTTGTTAATTTTGCTGAGACCTACAGGCCTAATATAATTGGCCACTTTGATTTGATTAGACGGCTTAATAGCGACAATCGTTTTTTTGACCCAGAGAGCGCATGGTATCAACAAATTGTTGACAGTGCAATAGAAAAAATTGCAGGCACATCTTGTATTGTCGAAGTTAATACGGGAGGTATGCGCCGTGGTGGTCTCATAGAACCGTATCCATCTTCGAATATCTTGTCAAAAATGTGCGATGCAAAAATCCCTGTGACCATATCATCTGATGCCCACGACGCTCAAATCCTTGATTTTTGGTTTGACGAAGCTGGAGATTTACTTAGAAAAATTGGCTTTAAAAGAATTAAGCATCTAACTGCCAACGGTTTTGTCGACGTGGAATTATAGTCAAACAAATCGCCCAGTCACAAGACTGGGCGATTTGTTATCGAAAAAACTAAATTAAGTCGGACATGCTGTAAAGTCCAGCAGACTTGCTTGCAAGGAATATTGCTGCGTTAATTGCGCCAGTTGCAAAAACTTGCTTGGAGCGCGCCGAATGGCTTATAGTTACGATTTCGTCCTTGCCTGCGAATACAACTTCATGCTCGCCAACAATTGTACCGCCACGCAAAGCATGTATACCGATTTCGTTTTTGCTGCGCGGTTTGCGGCTTGAGTGACGGTCATAAACATGTTGCGGCGGCTCTGCAAACATCGAGCTGATACCATCTGCAAGCATCAACGCTGTGCCGCTTGGAGCATCAATTTTTTTGTTATGATGCTTTTCAATGATTTCAATATCAAAGTCATTGCCAAGAACGCGCGCGGCAGTTTTGGCAAGCTCGACCATCAAGTTAACCCCAAGCGACATATTAAACGTAAAAAACACAGGAATTTGCTTTGAGGCTACGTTTATCTGCTCAATTTGGGTCGCACCAAGCCCTGTTGTAGCAATCACAATTGGAAGCTTGCGCGTGGTTGCCATAGATAGAAGTGGCTCAAGCGCCAATGGGTGGCTAAAATCCACAATTATATCGGCATCGGCGTGGCAGTCGGCGGCTTTGGGGAAGACGTGAAAGCCGTCTGACATCTCCACATTTGGGTCAATTCCCGCAACAATAGTGCAGTCGCTTCTTTCGCGTACGCTTGCGGCAATAACGCGCCCCATTGTGCCATTTGCGCCAGACAAAATAATTCTGGTCATTTTAGTCATCCCTTTCGCTGTGTTATTAGACTAGATTGTGTTTCTTGAGTTCGAGTCTCACGGCGCCACTTGCTGCCGTTGACATTTCAATAAGAGGCATACGACAAGGGCCAACTTTGTGACCCATGAGATTCAAAGCTTCTTTAACGGGTATTGGGTTTACATCGCTGAAAATAGCGTCGATTACGCTAATTAAACCAAGCTGTAGATTGGAAGCTTCCGCGACTTTGCCGTCAAAATAAAGTTGACAGATATTGTGGGTTTCAGTCGGCATAATGTTCGAAAGTACCGATATTACGCCGCTTCCTCCAAGGGAGAGAATTGGAATAATCTGGTCGTCATTGCCCGAATATACAGCCAGATTGTCGCCGCAAAGGCTTCTAGTCTTCGCGATTTCAGATATGTTGCCGTTAGCTTCCTTAGTGGCAACGATATTTGGGTGCTTTGATAGCTCTAAGTACGTTTGTGGCGCGATATTCATGCCTGTTCGGCTAGGTACGTTGTATAGAATTACGGGCAGGTCGGTGGTATCTGCAATTGTGTTAAAATGGCGAATTAAGCCACGTTGTGAGGTTTTATTGTAGTAAGGGGTCACATGCAAAAGTGCATCTGCGCCTGCGGCTTTCGCTTCTTTTGAAAGCCATATTGCGTAGGCCGTATCATTGCTGCCTGCACCTGCGACTACAGGAACGCGACCCGCAGTTTTCGCCACCGCGTAACGTATGCACTCCACATGCTCGTCGTCGCTCATGGTTGTGCTTTCGCCTGTAGTGCCACAAATTACAATGCAGTCTGTGCCCGCTTTGATTTGCCAGTCAATAAGTTCGCCGAGTTTTTCGTAATTGATTGAGAAATCCTCGTTCATAGGAGTAACAACAGCGACGCCTGCGCCTTTAAATACTGTCTTTTTCATAGGTTTACCTCCCGTTAATGTGACTGAATTCGCGTATTGAGAATCTAGTCCATGTAGCCTTGCGCGGTTAGCAGTTCTGCCATTAAAACGGCTCCACCTGCGGCACCACGTATTGTATTATGGGAAAGACATACGAATTTAACGTCATATTGGCTGTCTGGGCGAAGTCTACCAACGCTCACTGCCATGCCGTTTTCGAGTGTGCGCTCAAGCTTTGTTTGAGGACGGTTATCCTCCTCAAAATAGTGAAGGAATTGCTTAGGTGCGCTTGGCAATGCGAGTTTTTGTGGCTCACCTTGGAATTCTGCCCAAAGCTTTTTGATTTCTTCTATGCTCGGCTTTTGTTCAAAGCTTGCAAATACTGCCGCCATATGGCCGTTTGAAACGGGTACGCGCAAGCATTGTGCTGTGATGCGTGGCGAGGTTGCCTCGACAATTTTGCCGTCTTTGATTTCGCCCCAGATTTTCAGTGGCTCTTGCTCGGACTTCTCTTCTTCTCCACCAATGAAGGGGATAACGTTGTCGACCATTTCAGGCCAAGTCTCAAAAGTTTTGCCAGCGCCAGAAATCGCTTGATATGTGCAAGCAAGGACGTCCTTTAGGCCAAACTTTTTGAGAGGGTGGAGGGCAGGAACATAGCTTTGCAGTGAGCAATTTGATTTTACTGCGATGAAGCCGCGTTTTGTGCCGAGACGCGCGCGCTGTGCCTTGATAATTTCGCTGTGCTCCGCATTGATTTCGGGGATAATCATTGGCACGTCGTCAGTGTGGCGATGCGCGGAGTTATTCGAAATCACAGGGCATTCAAGCTTGGCATAACGCTCCTCAAGCTCCTTGATTTTTGCTTTTTCCAAATCAACGGCACAGAAAATAAAATCGACAGATGCTGCAATTTTTTCTGCGTCGGCAATTGCGTCCATAACAACAATATCGCGCAAATCTGCGGGAATTGGGGTATCCATTGCCCAGCGTGCGCCGCTCACAACGTCAGAATATTTTTTGCCTGCTGAACGCTCTGATGCGGCTAGAACTGTAATTTTATACCAAGGGTGGTTCTCCAAAAGGCTGCAAAAACGTTGGCCAACCATACCTGTTGCGCCAATTATTCCCACATTGTAAGTTTTCATTTTTCAAGACTCCTTTAAAAAAATACGGTAAAAAAAATATCTGGCTTGTCAACCAGATAAACTTGCAATATAATAGAAGACGTCAGCATAGAGTTCTCCCAAAACAATGGGGAGAATTAATGCAGGACAGCGCTTCATCACTTGCAAATGACGACAGTTGTAGATTTATTAAACCTACACCCAGAAGAAGCATCACCGCTTGTGCTTCAACTTCGGCGAGTTTACCTTTCACAAGAACATAAATTGCGGCTATCCGTTTCTTGTTACTGATTATTCTCGCGCCTCTATCCAATGGTTGAGCTATTCAATTGTGATAATCATAACACGCCGCAGTTTTTATGTCAACAGGCATTTTCTATATTCTATGCAAAATTTGATTGTTAGGTGACTTTTTTATGCAAAAATCTGATTTTTTCTTTAATTTACCCGTTGAACTTATTGCCCAAACACCAATAGAAAAGCGTGATACATCGCGACTGCTTTGCCTAGACAAAGCGTCAGGAGAGTTGCGCCACAAGCGATTTTACGACCTGCCAAACATGTTGAGGGCGGGTGACTTGCTTATAATGAATGACTCTCGCGTAATTCCTGCAAGATTGCTTGGACAAAAAATCCCAACAGGTGCTGCTATAGAATTTTTGCTGCTTGAGCAAAAAGAGCTAGATGTATGGGAGATTTTGGTGCGACCAGGTAGAAAAGCAACGGTTGGCGCAAGATTTTCGTTTGGTGGCGGAATTTTAATTGGCGAAATAATTTCAGTCTTAGATGATGGCAACCGTCTTGCGAGATTCGAGTATAGCGGCAATTTTTTTGACGTCCTTGACAGCATCGGCAAAATGCCACTACCGCCGTATATAACAGCAAGTCTTGAGGACAACGACCG
>JAVBKH010000136.1:0-15582 GCA_031554155.1 Oscillospiraceae bacterium | reverse complement strand
AGCCGGGCGAAAAAGTGCCGCTTGACGGTATTGTTCAAGACGGAGAATCCATGATGGAGACTTCCGCATTGACGGGTGAGTCTGTTCCACGGGGTGTCAAATCTGGCGACCTTGTGCTTTCTGGCTTTATCAATCAAACAGGCGTTTTGACTATCAAGGTAACAAAAAACTTTGGTGAATCCACAGTCTCAAAAATTCTCGATATGGTGGAGAATGCAAGCAACAGAAAAGCCCCCACAGAAAGCTTTATCACAATTTTTTCCAAGTACTACACGCCCGCAGTGGTTCTGCTTGCGGCAGTTATCGCATTCGTTCCGCCGATTATTTTAGGTGGCGGCTTTAGTGAATGGATAAATCGAGGACTTGTTTTCTTGGTGGTCTCCTGCCCATGTGCCCTTGTAATTTCAATTCCCCTTGGATTTTTCGGCGGTATTGGCTGCGCCTCAAAAAACGGCGTGCTAATCAAGGGCGGCAATTATCTTGAAGCGCTTAATCGGGTGGAAATTGTTGTTTTTGACAAGACTGGCACATTGACCAAGGGTGTGTTCAAGGTCACAGGCATTATTCCCAATACAGGTTTTACCGAAACCGAATTGCTGCGATATGCCGCATTTGCTGAAGGATTTTCAAATCACCCCATTGCAACCTCGGTCAGAGCCGCTTTCGGCGAAAACATCAACGAAAGCTTGCTCAAAGATTACGAAGAGATTTCGGGGCATGGCATCAGCGTGAAAATTTCGGGCAAGCATGTCGTGGCAGGCAACGAAAAGCTCATGGCAAAAGAAAATATTGCCTACACAAGCAATGATAATATCGGCACTAAAGTATATTTGGGCATTGACGGCGTTTTTGCAGGCTGCATAGTAATCTCCGATGAGGTGAAATCCGACAGCAAAGCCGCAATTCAAAGCTTGAAGCAAATCGGCGTAAAGAAAACAGTTATGCTAACAGGCGACAATGACACCGTTGGTCGCGCAATCGCAAAATCGCTTAACATCGACGAAGTTTTTACTGAACTTTTGCCCGACCAAAAAGTCGAAAAACTTGAGATGTTCGATTCGCAAAAATCCAAAAAAGGCACGCTTGTGTTTGTGGGCGACGGAATCAACGACGCACCTGTGCTCGCTCGCGCCGACATTGGTATTGCAATGGGCGGGCTTGGCAGCGACGCCGCCATTGAAGCCGCAGACGTTGTTCTTATGACCGACGAGCCGACGAAGCTTGTGACAGCAATCAAAATTGCCAAACGAACAAAAACCATTGTATGGCAAAACATTATTTTTGCACTTGGAATAAAAGGTATCGTCCTTTTACTGGGCGCATTCGGCCTTGCCAGCATGTGGGAGGCAGTCTTTGCCGATGTGGGCGTCTCGGTGATTGCAATACTCAATGCAATGCGTGTGCTTAAATCTAAAATCAATTGATTGATTCGCGATAATTATTGCATAAGCATGGAGATAAACACGTGACTAACGTCACATGATGGCTACAAATTCTGCTTCACAGCCAATGCTTATAAGCTTGACCCTTTGAAAGGATATATTTAACATTAGATATTACCTTGAATTTCAATGCAAAAATGCCTCGTTTTAGCAAAAAGCGAGGCATTTATTTTATATGTTAATGAAGCAATGCCAATTATAATTTAGCCTATGTTTTTTATTTCAGCAACTTCCACGTCGGAGGTTCGTTTTTTCGGCAACATCATAAACGCGGCCGAAACAAGCGGCACGACCATGGCGTAAAGCAAAGATTGTAGGAACTGGCCTGAAGTAAGTGCGACTGTGGAGAAAACAAGTTGAGCAACAGGCAAGTAAACTGCAAGCGCAGTAACGCCGATAGAAGCTGCCGCCGCTAAAATCAGCGCGGGATTATCAAGCACATTGATTCTAAAAATGCTGCGTTTTTCAGATTTGCATTCAAATACATGAACAAGTTGCGACATGATTAGCGTCACAAGTGCGCATGTTCTTGCGGTGTCAACATCGCCTGTTTGCTTTACTACAGCCGTGAAAATGGCCAGCGTTGCAAGGCCAATCAAGCAGCCGCGAAATACAATTGTACCAAACAAACCGTTTGAGAAAACAGATTCATTTGCAGGGCGAGGTTTTTCGCTCATTATGCCTTGTTCGGCGGGTTCAAGGCCCAAGGCCATAGCGGGCAGACCGTCTGTTGCAAGATTGATGAGCAGAATCTGAATCGGCAAAAGCACCACGGGCAAGCCCATCAACATGCCGACAAACATAGTCACAACCTCGCCAATATTGCAGCTAAGTAAATATCGAATAAACTTGCGGATATTGTTGTAGACGACGCGACCTTCCTCAATTGCGGCAACAAGGGTTGCGAAGTTGTCATCAAGCAGGATTATAGAAGCTGCTTGCTTTGTTACGTCTGTGCCAGCAATTCCCATTGCAACGCCAATATCCGATTCTTTTATGGCGGGTGCGTCGTTAACGCCGTCACCAGTCATGGCAACAACATCGCCACGCTTTTTAAACGCGCGAACAATTTTCAGCTTGTGGCTTGGGTTAACTCTGGCAAATACGCTCACCTTTGAGATTACGGCGTCAAGGTCAGCGTCGCTCATTGCGTCAAGCTCTGCGCCTGTTACCACCCTGTCGCCTGTGTTCATAAGCTTCAAGTCTTTGGCGATTGCCATAGCCGTGATTTTGTGGTCGCCTGTAATCATTACGGTCTTGATTTTTGCTTGCTTGCATTTTGCAATTGCGTCGTAGACTTCTTTTCTCGGTGGGTCAATCATGCCTGCAAGCCCTACAAAAATAAGGTCGCTTTCGGAGTCAATTAGGCCTGCGGGATTTTCCTTGCAGGCAAAGCCCAATACGCGCATGGCTTTTTCTGCCATTTCCTCATTTGCTTGAGTGATTTTCCGCTTGTGGGCAGGGGTCATAAGCTCAATGCCAGTGTCCGTTAAAACAAATTTGCAGCGTTCTAGCAGCAAGTCAGGTGCACCCTTCGAAAAAGAGAGCCGCCGCCCTGACTTGTCGCGAACGAGAACTGTCATGCGCTTGCGGTCGCTGTCAAAGGGCAGCTCGTCAAGGCGCGAATAGTCCCCAGATTCAGAAAATATATTTGCTTTTGCCGCCATTATAAGCAAGGCAATTTCTGTTGGCTCACCGTCAGTCTGCCAAGCAAGCTGCGAGCTGTTGATTGTGCGGTCTCGTTGAGGTGCTGCGTTTTTTGGCGCGCTAATCTGCGAGTTACTGCATTGTGCGGCAATATCTAGAAGCCGCCTTGCGGTGGGGGAGGACGCGACCACAGCGCGCCTGCCGTCAAAAGAGAAGCCGCCTGCCTGCTCGTAGCCGTTGCCAGTCACGTCAAAGGTGTTGTTCATGGTAAAAACTTTGCGCACAGTCATTTTATTTTCGGTGAGTGTGCCCGTTTTGTCGGTACAAATCACATTGGCGCAGCCCAATGTCTCAACCGAATGAAGCCGACGCACCAATGCATTCCGCTTTAAAATGCGGCTGACAGCTAGCGCAAGGGCAATGGTTACAATTGCGGGCAAGCCTTCTGGCACGGCAGCAACCGCAAGAGAAATTCCTGTGATTAGCATATCAAAAAGATTTTCGCCGCGCAAAATTCCTGTGACGGAGACCACGGCGCAAATTCCAAGGCAACCAATGGCAATATATTTGCCAAGCTGGGCAAGTCGTTTTTGCAGCGGTGTTTCTTCGTCCTCGATTTCGTGGAGCATGTTTGCGATTTTGCCCATTTCTGTGGCCATACCTGTGGCAATAATTTCGGCCTTGCCGCGACCTTTTGTTACAGCAGTACCCATGTAAACAAGCTCGGCGCGTCCTGCCTCGTGGGGAATATTGTCTGACTTTGCGGCACTTTTTTCCACAGGGAGGGATTCGCCCGAAAGCAAGGCTTCATCGCATTGGAGCGACACAACCTCGATTAGGCGTGCGTCAGCGGGGATTTTGTCTCCCGCGTGTAAAAGTGCAACGTCACCAGGCACAAGCTCTGACGCGGGAATTACGCAAGCCTTGCCGTCCCGCAAAACGTGGGCATTAGGCGCGGCCATGTTCTTGAGGGCTTCAAGGGTTTTTTCTGTGCGAAATTCTTGAACAAAACCTAAGATTGCGTTGAGCAGAACAATCACGATTATGGCGATTGCCTCAACCGTTTCGCCCATCAACACCGAGATAACCGTTGACGCTAACAAAATCATAATCATAAGGTCGCGAAACTGCCCCGCAAAGATTTTGAGCGCGCTGATTTTTTTGCCTGATACAAGCTTGTTTTCGCCGTATTCAAACAGCCTTTTCTTGGCCTCCTTAGAGGTTAAGCCGAGATTTTTGTCGAGTTTATCCATAGCTTTATCTCTCCTTGCATAAAAATAGGACTTGCCCCATTATATGCAGGGGCAAGTCCTATTTATGCAAACTAAATTGAGCTACTTAGCGTATTCAATCGCACGATTTTCGCGAATGCAGTGAACTTTAATCTGGCCAGGATAATCAAGCTCGGCTTCGATTTTCTTGCATATTTCGCGAGCAGTGATGACCATTTGGTCGTCGCTGATAACTTCTGGACGAAGTATTACGCGAATTTCGCGGCCTGCTTGAATAGCAAAGGATTTTTCAACGCCCTCAAATGAGTTTGTGATTTCCTCAAGCTTTTCAAGACGCTTGATGTAATTTTCGATGTTTTCACGTCTTGCACCAGGTCTTGCGGCAGAAATAGCGTCTGCTGCTTGAACAAGGCAAGCGACAATGGTTTTGGCTTCAACGTCGCCGTGGTGTGCTTCAATTGCGTGAATGATATCGGGATTTTCCTTGTATTTCTTGGCAACATCAACACCGATTTGAACGTGTGAACCCTCAATCTTATGTGTGAGTGCCTTGCCAATGTCATGTAAAAGTCCCGCGCGTTTTGCAAGGTTGATATCTGCGCCGATTTCGGCGGCCATAACTCCTGCAAGATTTGCGACTTCAATCGAGTGTTCAAGCACGTTTTGTCCGTAACTTGTTCTGTATCTCATGCGGCCAGGCAACTTGATAAGCTCTGGGTGAATACCATGAACACCTGTTTCGAGTGTTGCACGCTCACCGTCCAACTTGATTTTTGCTTCGACTTCTTTTTTGGATTTCTCAACCATTTCCTCAATTCTTGAGGGATGAATGCGTCCGTCTTGGATAAGCTTTTCAAGGGAGAGTCTTGCGACTTCGCGCTTAACAGGGTCGTGGCTTGAAAGCGTGATAGCTTCTGGTGTGTCGTCAATGATAAGGTCAACGCCTGTGAGAGTCTCCAGTGTGCGGATATTTCTGCCCTCACGGCCTATTATGCGGCCTTTCATTTCGTCTGTGGGAAGTGGTACTACTGAAACTGTAACCTCTGCAACGTGGTCAGAAGCACAGCGCTGAATAGCCTGTGAAATAATGTCTCTTGCTTGAGTGTCGGCTTCGTCCTTTGTACGAACGTCCATTGCGGAAATGCGCAAGGCTTTTTCGTGGGTGAGGTCAGCTTCAAGGGAGGAGAGCAAATGCTCCTTTGCCTGCTCGGCGGAGTAACCAGAAATTTTCTCTAGCATTTCGAACTGGTGACGCTTTATTGCTTCTGCGTCCTCTAGCTTTTTTTCAGCTTCTACAAGCTTGTTTTGAAGGTCCTCTTCTTTGCGCTCGATTTTATCGGACTTCTTGTCAAGAGTTTCCTCTTTTTGTTGTGCGCGACGCTCCATGCGCTGCACTTCGTTGCGGCGCTCTTTAAGCTCCCGCTCGGAGTCGGTTCTCATACGGTGGATTTCGTCTTTTGCTTCTACAAGGGCTTCTTTCTTTTTGCTTTCCGCAGTTTTAATTGCGTCACTTACTATTCGTTTGGCTTCATCTTCTGCGGAACCAAGCTCCGCTTCTGCTACTTTTTTTCTATATTGAACGCCTAAAAAGAAGGCGATAGCAGCTCCAATAACAAATGCAAGAATTGCTGTAATGGTAATCGCAATTGCTTGTGATGGCATCTTAGTAAAAACCTCCAATCTATTTAATTGTCAAAGTACTATTTACAACATCTGGTCGTTCAGACGATACAAATATTACGATGATATACACTTAATATTCTAATACTCTGTTAACTGCTTGTCAAGCAAAAAAAACAAGCCATTTGCTGTTGATTTTATACTAAAATATTGCAAAATCAAGGTTTTTCGTCTCAAAACGAGCCTAAAACCACGCTTTCACGCTTGACTTTGATTTTGTTTAGTGATATTCTTGAAAAAAGTTGTGAGATGGGTGTTAATATGATAAAAATTACTTTAAAGGGCGACGTCGTTAAAGAATATGATAATGGCACATCAATTGCGCAAGTCGCGCAAAGTTTGGGACAAGGACTTTTCAAGGCAGCTTGCTGCGGAAAGGTCGACGGCAAGGTGCAGGATTTGCGCTTTGAGCTGAACGCCGACTGTGCGCTTGAAATTTGCACATTCGACGATGATAACGGCAGACGCGCGTTTCGCCACACCGCAAGCCACATGCTTGCACAGGCCGTAAAGAGGCTGTTCCCCAATGCAAAGCTTGCAATAGGCCCGTCCATTGAAAATGGTTTTTACTATGATTTTGACGTGGAAAAGCCATTCACAAACGATGAGCTTGCAAAAATAGAAGCAGAGATGACTAAAATCTCCAAGGAAGAGCTTAAAATTGAGCATTTTACGCTGCCTGTTGATGAAGCGAAAAAGCTCATGGCAAGCGAGCCTTATAAGCTTGAACTTATTGACGAACACGCTGCAAGCGGCGAAGCCATAAGCTTTTACAAGCAAGGTGACTTCACCGACCTTTGCGCTGGCCCTCATTTGCTTGATACTGGCAAAATCAAAGCCTTCAAGCTTACCTCGGCCACGGGCGCATATTGGCGTGGTGACGAAAAAAACAAGATGCTTTGCAGAGTTTACGGCACTGCATTCCCTAAAGCCGCAGAGCTTGCGGAATATCTTGAGAAGCTTGAAGAAGCCAAAAAACGCGACCACAACTTGATTGGTCGTCAGCTCAAGTACTTTACAACCTCCGATGTTATCGGTCAAGGCTTGCCTTTGCTCATGCCTAAAGGCGCAAAGCTGTTCCAGATTCTCAACCGCTATGTTGAGGACAAGGAAGCTGAACACGGCTATGTCATGACCAAGACGCCGTTCATGGCGAAAAGCGACCTATACAAAATCTCTGGCCACTGGGACCACTACCGCGACGGCATGTTCATTCTCGGCGACGAAAGCAAAGACAAAGAAGTCTACGCCCTTCGTCCCATGACCTGCCCATTCCAGTACACTATATATAATACGGAGCTTCACTCCTACAAGGATTTGCCAATTCGTTTTGGCGAGACCTCGACACTGTTTAGAAACGAGTCTTCTGGCGAGATGCACGGCCTAATCCGTGTGCGTCAGTTCACGATTTCAGAAGGACATCTTGTTGTAACACCCGAGCAGCTCGAAAGCGAATTTGACGGCGTTGTCAACCTAATTAAGGAAATGATGGGCGAACTTGGCTTGCTTGATGATTTAACCTACCGCTTCTCCAAGTGGGACCCAGACGACAAGGAAAAATACGTCGGCACCGCTGAAATATGGGAAAACTGCCAAAACACAATGCGTCACATTCTCGACGACTTAGGCCTTGAATACACCGAAGCTGTCGGTGAAGCTGCATTCTATGGCCCTAAGCTTGATATTCAAATCAAGAATGTCCACGGCAAAGAGGACACACTTATCACCGTTCAAATAGACCCATTCCTTGCAGAAAACTTTGACATGGTGTTTGTTGACAAGGACAATGCGAAAAAGCGGCCATATATCATTCACCGCACATCAATCGGCTGCTACGAGCGCACAATTGCCCTGCTTCTCGAAAAATATGCAGGCGCGCTGCCGCTCTGGCTTGCACCTGTGCAAGCAATTGTCATGCCAATCAGTGATAGACAGCAGGAATATGCGCAAAATCTAGTGAAAAAGCTAAGACAAAACGGTATGCGCGTTGAACTTGATGACCGCAACGAAAAAATTGGCTACAAAATTCGCGAAGGACAGCTTGAAAAAGTCCCCTACATGCTTGTTCTTGGCGATAGAGAAATGGAAAACGGCGAAATTGCTGTCCGCTCTCGCAGTGAGGGCGACAAAGGCGCAATGAAAATCGACGATTTCATCGCGATGGCGGCCGAAGAAGTTCGCACAAAAGCAAAATAGAGTTTCACTATAAGCAAAAAAGGCGTTCGCTTGAACGCCTTTTTTCTACGCCTCGTCATCTTCATCATCTTCACATTCTTCTGAATTCATAAACATTTCCTCTAAATCTCTCTGGGCTTCCTGCAATTCCAGAATTGCATCTGTCACTCGATTATATAATGTAAAATACATTCTTTTGTAGTACAGCATAATATCACCTCTTTTCGCCAATTATAGGTCAATACTCCCTATTTGTCAATAGGTCTATTTGCCATAATTAAGACGGAGTTGATTTCATGAATCGCCTAAAAGAATTAAGAAAAGAAAAAGGATTTACCCAAATAAAAATTCAAATGCTTACAGGCATTGACCAGAGCGACTACTCGAAGATTGAAAAAGGCATACGATATTTGAATTTCGAACAGTGCAAAAAATTAGCTGTTGTCTTAGACACAAGCATGGACTATTTAGCCAACTTAACCGACGAAAAAGCACCATATCCAAAGAAAAAACAGATTTGAGTATTATCTCAAATCTGTTTTTTTCTAATCACCAAGCTCGTTTCGCCAATATTTAAAATGTTCGTCCATCACAGTGGCAACAGAGGCGGTATCGCGGCGTTCAATAATATCCATAAGCTTTTCGTGCAGTGCACAGATTTCTTCCCGCTCGCCCACTTGTAAAAAATACCGTGTAGCGCGCAAACGCGTAGGCCGCGTAAGTCGGTTGATAACCACGCTTACCTTGTCAACCAGTGTATTATTTAGTGTTCGTTCGAGCACTTTGTGGAATGCCACATCAGCTTCGAGAATTGCATTTTCATCAGAAGTTGAACTTACGACATTTTGAAAGCTAGTGAGCGCATTTCGTATATCTTTTATGTTTTGTTCATTAGCTTTATCTATGACTACTTGCAAAATGCCAATGTCAAAAATGCGTCTTAATTCAATAACCTTGCTAGAGCCGCCACCTTCAAGAATAAGGCCGTACACCATTGGGTCAAGCATACGATTGGAAAAACCTGTACATACAAACGTGCCTTCTGAACGCCGAATCTCTAAAACACCCATGGACACCAAGACCTTGATGGCCTCGCGGACAGAATTGCGCCCAACTTGCATTGACGCACAAAGTTCCATTTCGGTTGGGATTTTTTGTCCTGGTTGAAGGCTGCCCGACATCAGCGCACACGTCAACCTATCAATTATGCGGTCAACAACGGATAAATTAGGCAACGGCCGCAACAAATCGTCCGTGGCGCTGCCCTCTTTGTATGTCGAGATTTCGTCCATTTTGCTCTCCTAGTTTTGCTTATTTTTGCATTGCCGCCTTGGCCGCTGTAACAATATCCGCAACAGATAAGCCGTAGGCATCAAGCAGGTCTGCGGCGTTTCCACTGCGCGGATAGACATCTCTAAGCCCCAAACGGATTACACGGCAGGGGTGAAAGTGGCAGGCAATTTCACAGATTGCACTGGACATGCCGCCATAAAAGTTGTGGTCTTCCACTGCCACCGCGCAGTTGGTGCGCTTGAGAACTGATGTTACACCGTCTCTATCCATAGGTTTTGCGGTAGATATATCCACAAGTATACCATTAATCCCATCTTTTTTCAACTGCTCTAGTGCCTCTATCGCGCGGTTCATTATAAACCCAGACGCAAAAATGGCTACATCGTCGCCATATGAGCATACTTCTCGCAGTTTGCCAAATACAAATGGAGTCTCATCTGGAAAAACTTCTGGCTCTCGGCCGCTGCCCAAACGCAAATAGACTGGACCGTCTACCTCCATCATTGCTTTTGTAGCTTGATATACTTGACCTGCGTCGGCTGGCGTCAAAATCTTAACACCTGGCATGGCGCGTAAAATGCCAACATCTTCATAGAACTGGTGAGTAACGCCTTCACGCTCTCCACCTAACATGCCGCCGTTTAAGCCGATAAATTTGACTGAAAGACCTGGGTAGGCTATAAATGTTCGAATCATTTCGCAGGCACGCATCGTCAAAAATCCTGCATAGGAAACGACCACAGGCTTCATACCAGTTGTGGCTAGTCCTGCTGCTATGTCAACCGCTGCCTGCTCGGCTATGCCCACTTCTATGACACGGTTGGGGTATTTTTCCATAAAAGGAACTAAACGTCCCGCCAAAACAGAATCTGGCGATACCATTACAATTTTTTCATCTTGCTCTGCAAGTTCCAGAAGGGCGCGCATTGCGGCCTCTCGCGTACTCTTAATATTCATTAAAGGTCACCTCCGAGCGCTTTTCTGGCAATTTCGACTTCCTCTGCTGTTGGTGTGCGCTTATGCCACGCATTGTTGTGTTCCATGTACGGTATGTTTTTGCCCTTGACAGTTATGCATTCAATCAGCGAAGGACGTTGCGTCTCCGCCTTAGCGGCTGCTATTGCCGCTTGAATTGCCTCGATGTCATGTCCGTCTATAGTTTGGACATGCCAGTGGAAAGCTTTCCATTTGTCCGCAACGGGGTAAAGCGAGCTAAGTTCAGTGACCTTGCCGCCAGATTGATTGTTGTTGCAGTCAGCAAATACAATCAAGTTGCCCATTTTATGATGTGCCGCTGGCATAGCAGCCTCCCATATAACGCCTTCTTGTTGTTCACCGTCGCCTACTATAACAAAAACGTTGTTGTCAAGGCCTTGCATACGCAGCCCCATTGCCATACCAAGCCCAATTGCAACTCCGTTACCCAATGAACCAGAAACAGTGTCTACGCCTGGTGTCTTGTTCATATCTGGGTGGCCTTGCAGCATTCCATCGAGTGTGCGCAGCTTAGGCAGCTCCTCCATTGGGAAAAAGCCGCGTCGCGCAAGTGCCGCATATAGAATCGGGCAAGCGTGTCCTTTTGAAAGAATCATGCGGTCACGATTATCCCACCGTGGGTTAGTCGGGTCAAGTTTTAGCTCCTCAAAGTAGAGGATTGACATTATTTCTGCAATTGACATACACGGCCCTGGGTGTCCATCGCCAGACTGGTAAATCATCTCCACCACGTCCATGCGTAGCCTGTTTGCCATGCGTTTTAATTCTTGTGTGGTCATACCATGCTCCTATCTTGTACACAATATATAAGGGTTTTTCGATGTCTTATTTTACAAAGCTTGCGGGCCACAGAATCAACTGTGGGAAGAAAACAAGAATTACGATTACAACAATTGTTGCAAATATAAACGGCAGCAACGCAATCATTGCGTCCCAAATTCTTACCTTTAGGAAATCGGCAGCTATGAACAAACACATTCCTTCTGGTGGTGTAACGAGACCGACTCCTAAACAGATAACAACAAGAACACTCATAACGATTGGGTCAATCCCCACTTCAATTGCGATGGGGTACATGACTGGCATTAGAAGCACAATAGTTGAAATCGCTTCCATAAATGTAGTGACAACCAAGAAAATAGCAAGAATAATTAGCAGCATAACATTTGGAGAGGTTGTTAACGAAAGCAAAAAGTTCCTTGCAGCCAAATGAAAGCCTGCTGTTGTGAGCAGCTTGCCGAATAATGCGGCAGTGCCAATGATTGCAAATACTTTGCCACTAGTTTTAACTGTTCCGATAAATGCTTCTTTAATCTCTTTTAGGTGCAGTTCCTTGTAAACCAGACCACCTACGATTAGCGAATAAATAACAGCGATTAGTGCGACTTCGGTTGGGGAAACCAATCCTGTGATAATGAAGAATACAATCATAGGAGGCATTAACAGCGCCAAAAAGCTCTCTTTGAATGCCACCCACACGCGTTTGATTTCAAACCCGCCTTCTTCTTTTGGAACGCCCTCGCGCTTTGCAACTATGTACGATACAATCATTTGGGAAAAACCGAGCAAAATACCTGGGATTATTCCGCCCATGAAAAGTTTACCAGTTGAAAGCCCCAAGATTCCCGCAATGATAACCATTGGTATACTTGGCGGAATGATGATTCCGATTGTTGATGAGATGGCAGTAACTGCCACTGTAAACTCTTTACTATATTTTTTGCGAACCATTTCAGGCATAATCAGTGCGCTTTCGTAGGCTGTGTCCGCCGCGGCAGAGCCCGAAATACCCGCAAAGACCATGCTTGTAACCACGTTAACGTGAGCAAGACCACCTGTTATATGTCCTACAAGCGAATATGCAAAGCTTATAAGTCTTTTTCCAATGCCGCCGCCGCCCATTAACAGTCCTGCAAATGTAAACAGTGGTATAGCTAGCAATGAGAAGCTGTTCATGCCCTCAAATACGCGTTGCCCAACCGTGACAAGATTGCTGCCGCCCATAAACTGAATGCCGAATATTGAGGAAAGTCCCAATGCAACGGCAATTGGCAGGCCTAGCGCAAGTAGAATAAAAAATGCAATCATTAAAAATAAAATCACTTCGTATCACCGCCCTCTCCCAATTCTTCCGCGAGACTCTTCTTTGTCAGCTCTATGACTTCTTCTGATTCTGCAACGATTAGCACTGACGGGTCACGATATTCCAAAATGCACCGCAAAAGTGCCGCTATTGCAGAAAGCCAACAAATAAACGGGATTGGCCAATAAATTAGAGACATTTTTAGTGGCTCTAGCGTGGAAATTGTTTGCTTTGATTTTGTTGCAAGCAGAATGAAACCAACGCCTAACATTACATAAAACAGGCAGGTAATCACTCCGATTACAACGCGCAGAATTTTCTTTGGTGTCCCCTTTAAAAATCCCTCAATAGCGTCAATTCGCAAATGGTCGCTAGTGGCGCAGAGACCGATTCCCGCAATGAATACGGCCCACACATTTAGATATTGCGAAGTCTCCATATACCAACTAATACCACCGTGAAGCGCGCGAGTGATTATGTTATATGCCATTATCAATGTCATAATGCCGAACAATGTTGCCGCGATAATTGTACTAGTCTTGTCGGCAATCTGCAAGATTTTTTTCATTTTGTGCCCTCCCTCTTTTTTTGAGACAAGCCGCCGACCAATCGGTATTGCGTCGGCGGCTTGATGTTCAATTTTTAGTAGATTAGTTGGCTGCTAGCCAATCGTCAACTTGCTTGAGAAGGTCCTCGCCGTATTGTGCGGCCAAATCTTTCTTTACGCCTGCGGTTGCTGCAACAAAGGGAGCTAAATCAGGCTTTTGGATTACCATTCCGCCTTCAGATTCAAGCTTAGCAAGCATGTCTGTGGTCATTTGCTTGTTCATGTCACGGTTAACTTTTTCAGCTGCCTTGGCGGCGTCTTGCACAATTGTGCGCTGAGAATCGCTCATTTTTTGGAACACGCTTTCACCAATTGTGAAGCACATGCCGGAATATATGTGATTGGTTACGGTTAGGTTTTTCTGCACTTCGTACAACTTATTGTTGTAGATAACAGGCACAGGGTTCTCTTGAGCGTCATATGTGCCCTGTTGAAGTGCCATGTATAGCTCGGAAAAAGCAAGAGGCTGTGGGTTTGCGCCAAGAGCGCGCATTGTTGCCATGATGACAGGATTTTCTGGCGTGCGAATCAGCATATTTTTCATGTCGTCAGGTGTTTTGACCTCTACCTTGCCAGTGGTTACACAGCGGAAACCATTGTCAAAATGTGCGAGTACGCGCATGTTTTGCGTGATAAGTGACTCTTCGACATGCTTTACAATGTCGCTGTCCATAAACTTCCACGCTGTTTCAAAGTCTGCAAATTGGAATGGCAGTGCAGATATTCCCATTTTTGGCTCATATGTGGCGAAGTTACTTGCGTCCGTCACAATAACGTCGACTGAACCAGAATCCAACGATAACGCCTCAATTAGCGCAGCGTCGCCTCCAAGCTGACCAGATGGGTAAAGCTCAACAGTGACAGAACCGCCTGTCTTTTCCTCAACTAGCTTTTTGAATTCAGCGGACGCGATAGCGCGAGGGTCTGTGTCGTTTGTGGAGAAGCCAAGCTTTAATGTGATTTTGGGGTCGGTAGCGGCAGGCGCCGCAGATGCTGATTGTGAAGCGGGTGCTGCGGACGATGCTGGTGCGGGAGTTGAACATGCCGTCATACTTAGTGCCAGTACTCCGCAGAGGAGAATTGCCAAAAATTTGCCGTTTTTCATGATTACCCTCCTATTTATGTTTATGCTTTTGTTTGACTAACAATATTATCTGCCGCCTCTTTAACAGCCTTAGCGCCGAATCTCACGCTAGAAAACACAGGAAGCCCTAAAGCGTCTGAAACTGCTTGCTCGGCATACGCCATTGAGCCTTGTGCGAAAAGCAGTAAATCAACTTTGTCTTTAACTGCTGTACCTGTTTGAATCAGTCGCTCCTTGAATTCATCTTGATTTAAGCCAAAAGCACCTTCAGCTAATGCATCAACTAGCTCAATTTCGATACCAGCCTCGTCGGCACAGCTTTGCAGTAGTCGCTTTGTTGGCTCCAACGTTGTCGGAAGTGTAGCCACAACGCCAATGCGTCGTCCTGCGCGAATAGCTGCGCGGGCCATGTCTTCGTCTATTCGAACGAATGCTGTCCCCGCCATTTCGTAAAGCGGTTTTGCCAACTTAGCCACGTCGCCAACAGAGGAACATACATTTAAAATAATATCCGCACCAGCTTGCACTGCTTGCTCATATAAATCTATTAGGCTGCGAGTGCAGTGCGGGGTAACATGACCATTTTCTCTAGCTTCTTGCAATATTCCCGCGTTTTGAAAGGACAATATGGTAAAATCCTCACCATTAAACTGAGCCGCAAGCTCAACATTGACTTTTTCGATTAGTTCGGGGGTTGTGCTTGTATAAACAGCGGCAACCTTCATAGCGCATCCTCCATTTTATTTTGTAGTATATTATACATAGGACGTATTAAATTATAACATTGAACGCAAATTTTGTCAAATAATCATATCAATATTTTTATTAGTTTACAAAATATGTACAACAATACGTGTTAGTGTTTAAAAAGCCATGAACAGCGACGAGCAACTTCGTCAAACCAAGCGTCATTATCCTGCGCACGACATTGAATCTCAAGTGTGATTGTAAAATCACGTTCAGCGTACATCTCGCAAATATTATCGTAAAGCTTTTCAAAACTTTCGTATGTGAAGCTTGCCCCTGCATGGTCGAAATCCACGTGTTTATCACCATAGAACGCATCGTCTGGATTATCCATCACACAATTGCACAAATGCACATGATTACAATATGGCAAGGTCAGTGACAAGGACTCCAGCACGTCCTCACTCTCCTCACGAAGATGAGCAACGTCCATTGTTAGTCCATATCCTAAATGCTTTTCCCGAATTACCTTAGTAGTTTCAATCACGCGTTTTGTAGGGCCTAAAAGTTGAAATGATTGCACGCAGCTATCGCCAGGCTCCAATACGATTTCCGTATTATAACCATGTGATATGATGTGACTATACGCTTCACCG
>JAVBKH010000067.1:0-17416 GCA_031554155.1 Oscillospiraceae bacterium | reverse complement strand
GCGAAATGCTGAACAAGTATTTGCCGCTAGAGGAAGAAAAACCACAGTAAAGCCGATTTGTACGAGAGGAGCGTGATTTTGTGGAAATGTCTAATGTGTCGCCAACCAAGGGCAACTTGCTTGCCACAAAAAAATCGCTGTCGCTTGCGCAAATGGGATACGAGCTAATGGACCGCAAGCACAGTATTCTTGTGCGCGAAATGATGGAGCTTATTGAAAAGGCGAACTCTTTGCGCGGCAAAATTGACGAAACTTACGACACCGCTTATCAAGCGCTAAAGCGAGCAAACCTCACCCTTGGCGTTTGTGATTCTATTGCGCGCTCTGCGCCGATTGAAAACGGCATTTCGATTTCTGTGCGTTCCGTTATGGGCGTTGAGCTGCCGACGGTGAGGCTTGAGACAGAATCACCAGAGATTTGCTATGATTTTTCAGGGAGTAACGGCACATACGACGAGGCATATGTTTCCTTTCATCACGTTAAGCTGATGCTTGCAAACCTTGCCGAAATCGAAAATAGCGTCTATAGATTGGCGGTTGCAATTCGCAAAACGCAAAACCGCTCAAATGCGCTGAAAAACATTATTATTCCTAATCTTGCGGATACAGCGTCGTTCATAGCTGATGCTCTTGAGGAAAAAGAACGCGAGGAATTTTCAAGACTCAAGGTTATAAAAAGAAACAAAGCAAATAAATAATTGAAAAAAACGGCCGTAAATGGCCGTTTTTTGTTTGCAAAATATTTTGGACAAAGATGCAAATACTAAAACCGAGGTGATAATCATGTCAAAGCAAAGTGCATATTTCGCGCTGACAGATGTCAGCGGCAAGCACGACACAAAGGAGCTAAAGCGTGAGCTCGACACGTTCCCAGGTGTCATATCCGTAAGCGTTAACGCTGAAAAAAACAATGTTGCTGTCGATTTCGACAGTTCTGGCGTTAACACTGAAAAGCTTGCAAAGCGGCTTGAAAAATTGGGATACGAAATTGTTAGCCAAAAAACCGAAGAACATTTGATGTGAGGTAAACAAAATGAGTGGCGAAAACAACATGAAGAACACAAAAAATAACAAAAAGTCTGACGGAAAGTTTAAGTCAAAGCATGTGAATCACGACCCGCAAAGCGAAAGCTCACGCGCAAAATTTGGCCTGCAAAATTCATCATCTGATGGGCTTTTGACAACAAACGAAGACAAGAGATAAAACAAACGAAACCGAGAGCAAATTAAATTTACTCTCGGTTTTGTTTGTTTTATAATCTATAGTTAGCTTTTTAGCTTGAACTGTGTGAGCATTTGATTCAGCAAATCGGCTTGGCTTGCCATTTCTTCCGATGATGCCGAGGATTCCTCCGCCACTGCGGCAGACGCGTGAATAGTCGTTGTAATCTGCTCAATGCCTTTGCCAACTTCGTCGATAATAGCGTTTTGTCCTGCGCTTGATGAAGCAATCTCCGAAATAATCTCGCCACTGCGATTGATTCCGCCAACAATGCTGTTGAGAGAATTGGCAGTTTCAGTCGCAATGCGTGAACCGATTTCTGCCTTTTCAATTGAATTTGCAATCATAGTCGAGGTCTCTTTTGCAGCTTCGGCACTCTTAGATGCGAGGTTGCGCACTTCTTCAGCTACGACCGCAAACCCCTTGCCGTGTTGACCTGCTCTGGCGGCTTCAACTGCGGCGTTGAGCGCGAGAATGTTTGTCTGGAAAGCAATATCGTCGATGACTTTCATAACGCGGTTGATGTTTTGGCTGGCCTCGCTGATTTCCTTGACTGCGTTGACCATGTTTTCCATTTGCTTTGTGCCTGTTTGGGCATCGTGTCGAATTTTATCGCCAAGGGAGGCCGCTTCCTGCGACATTGTTGAATTTTTCAGAATCTGTTCGGACATATTTGCAATTACAATTTGCAAATGTTCAACAGCAGAGGACTGCTCCGAGCTACCTTGAGCCAAGGTCTGGCTGCTTTGTGCAATCTGCCTTGAACCAATTGAAACTTGCTCAGAAGATTTGCTAATCTGGTGCATAAAGTCGTTGAGAGAATCAAGCATGGTTTTAAGGCTTGAACCGATTGTATCTTTGTCAGATTTAAGTGCAACACTTCCCGTCAAATCGCCATCTGCAATATAATTGAGAGATGAAGCGCGCTCGGCGAACATTTTTAGCATGGAAACCGTTGCCCTTAGGGACTGGCCAATTTCGTCGCCGCGGGAGAAAGCTTTGTCAACGTCTTTCTGCAAAGCGTCGGGCAAAATAAGATTTCCAGTGAGCTCAACATGTTCGGACATGCTTTTCATTGCAATCATTGGTCGGGTGATGCTGTTAGGCATCCAAGCGCCAATACCAATGAGCAGCACAACGATGAAAGCCGCTGTAATCAGCATTGTTAGCTTGAGATTGTCATACGCTTGATTGTTTACTTCACGGTATGTAGCGTTTGTTGCAGTAGTTATTGTGCGGCAATTTTCCAAGCTTGCAAGCATTTCGTCAGTTTTGGCATCAACCATTACCATTGCGGCATCGGCTTCGTCATGCTTGCCTTGCTTTAGTAAAGAGAAAATTTCATCGGTCTTTGGAACAAATATAGAGGTATAGATGTCTACGGCATTCTCGAACTCGTAACGCTCATCGTCTGATGCAATAGACGGCTCGTATGTCGAAATCAAACTAGGAATTTCTGTGTTGATACCCTTCATCTGCTGTTCAAGCTGGGCGACTTCTTCAGTAGTCGTCGCGAGAATTGCTGAATCAAAGCACGCTGTGGAAACAAGAATATTTTCGACAATCTTCGTAATTGTCTCCATTGGAACGGTTTGAGTTTCATAAACCTCACTGTTGATAGCTTGAGCACGAGACAGGCCAACAAAGCCAACTGCGGTTAGAACTAGTGCAAGAATGACAAAGCCAACAAAAACGGCAACTAGCTTTGTTTTAA
Organism: Oscillospiraceae bacterium; assembly: GCA_031554155.1. Taxonomy (GTDB): domain Bacteria; phylum Bacillota; class Clostridia; order Oscillospirales; family Ruminococcaceae; genus WRAV01. The sequence goes on along the minus strand of JAVBKH010000067.1, from coordinate 14,480 downwards.
CGGACAGGTCTATTATGCTTTTCATAAAACTACACCCCTATAATCTTAGTAGTCACATTATAGCATAAATTGATTTAGATTAGCAATATATAAGATTGCCAATAACTCAAGCTTCGAATTTGAGATTTTGTCTCATTTAAGATTTGAGTCGGCAAGGCTTGGAGCTTAAAATCTGCAATGGGGTTGTTCACGGCAGGGCTTGTGCACTAAGCCTAACGTCTTTCGTCAATAGGCATTTCAATCTCCAACCCCGACGAAGTGAGATGGGTTTGTTCACCAAAAACCAAAATGTCCACATCGCCGCTACTGGACAGCATAACATGTGTTCTCTGAACATTTACGTGAATTTTTTTGCTTTTATAATAGATGCTGAATTTATAGCTGTTCCAATTTTTTGGTATATACGGTGCGATAGCAAGCTTTTCACCGTCAACCTTTAGTCCACCTAAGCCATAGACCATGTTCAACCAAGTGCCCGCAAGAGAAATTAAATGCAAGCCCTCGTGAGTTCGGCCATAGTGGTTGTCAAGGTCGATTCGCATAGAAGCGTCAAAATATTCTTGATATTTCTTGAGATTGCCGATTTGTGCCGCGAGAATTGCGTGGACCGACAGCGAAATGTTGCTTTCGTGAATACAGAGAGGCTCGTAAAAATTGAAGTTTGCCTCAAGCTGTTCGCCCGAAAAATCGGTGGGGTAGAGCGATAGAAACATCAAGACATCAGGCTGTTTAAGCAAGTTACTGCGCAAAATCCTATCATACGACCAATTTTTTGATATTGGCCATTCCTCACTTGGAATTTGAGAAATATCAGTGGGAGGAATTGCATAATAACCATCATGCTGTTCGAATAACATATCTTTTTTGCTGTAGGGAATCTTCATTCTCTCGGATTTTTTTGCCCAGTCGGCAAGCTCTGTTTCATCTAAGTCAAGCTTATTAACAAAAGTGTTGTACCTTTCGCGCTTTGACGTTTTCATTTCGTTTAATGCTTCAAGCGTGAATTCAAAGGTTTTTTTAGCCATAAAATTCGTATATGCATTGTTGGAAATCATTATTTTGTAGTCATCTGGGCCTGTAACGCCGTAAAACCCAAATTCACCTGTGATTTTATTGAATTCTCCGCGCGAGGCAAGCATACGGCTAATCTCCACAAGAATTTCTGCGCCAATATCCCATAAAAAAAGCTTATCGTCGGTGACTCTCGAATAAAGCCAAATACCGTACATTATTGAGGTTGTTGTTTGTAACTGAAGATTTGAACGCTGCCATTCGTCGCTGCATTCGTTGCCGTTTATAGTTACAGCGGGGTAAAACGCACCGTCTAATCCCATTGTTTTTGCAAGATTCCTTGCTTCAGGCAAAGTGTCATGCCTGAATTGCAAAATATTTTTTGCTACATCAGGACAGTTGAAAACATAGAACGGCAGCAAATAAATCTCTGTATTCCACCGAACACCGCCGCCGCGGCCTTCGCCTGTGAGGGCATTTTCTCCAAGAATTGCGTCGCTATTTGTGCTATGCAGAGCTTGATAAAGCTGAAAAATACTAAACCTTACACTTTGCTGATAGCCAACGTCGCCATCAATTGGAATATCAGAAAAATCCCACTTTTGATTCCACCAGTTGGCGCTTTCAGTTTTAAGCAAGTCATAGTCTAGGGTGCAAAGCTTTGATTCAGCGGACTTGCAAAGGTCTTTGAAAGATTTGTCAACGCCTGTTTTGTCGCTGTAAATCGCAGCAAGACGCGTCAAAACAGCTTCGCCACCGCTTGAAAGAGTCTTCGAAAATGTAATACCCGCAAATTGGTTTTTGTCATTGCCGATAGGCTCACCGACGCCAAACCCAAAAAATTTGCTTGCGGCATAAACGCGTTGCTTGGAAAGTTGCGTCATGCCCTCAATTTCACAAAAATCATGCTTTGATGCAGAGCCGCTACATTGCCAATGGTTTTGCGAGGTTGAATTATGCACTCTCGAAAAATCAAGGCCTGCCATGACATCAATTTCTGCTGTGCCTTTTAAGCAGCGAAAACCTATTCTCTGGCCGCCAATCTGCAAAAATTCCATTGAGACAAACCGCTCAAATTCAAGCAAAAGTTCGGTTCCGCCGTCCACACGCCACACAAAACGACGCATCAGCACGCCGCTTCTCAAATCAAGCACGCGGCAGTAATCGCGAATATTGCTTTCTGCTAAATCAAGCCAACAACCGTTACATTTTATGCGCACATAAATCCAGTCAACAGTATTTACCAAAAAATCCCTTGAGTGAATCATGCCGCGGTATCCATTTTTTTGCAGTTTTTGGATTTCGCTTATACCGTTGACATAGCAACCTGCCAAGCTTTCCCCCGAATAGCCTTCGTCAAAGTATCCGCGAATACCAATATTTTCGTTTGAGAGCGAAAACACTGACTCGGAAAGCTGTATTTTTTCAGCGTCGAATTTGTCCTCACGCACCTGCCATGGGTATGCCTTGAATTTTTTTTCCATACGAATGTTCATTTTAAAACCTCAACATCTTAAAATATTCAAAAATAAAAAATCTTCCCGAAAAGCGCGGTAAACTGTCGTTAAAGACACAATTATATCATATATTTTTAACAAGGTATAGATTATAAATGAAATTTTATCGGTCTCGAATAGCGGCGTATCAGTATTTTTCTTGACTTTTTGCAGTTTTTGTGATAAATTTAACTGACGCATGAAATCTTGCAAATTAAAAATACAAGAGATTAGCAAAATTTGAGGGGTTGTTTTTGTGAAAAAGAAAATAGTTATAGTTGGAGCAGGATACGCAGGTATTATAGCTGCGAAAAAGCTTGCCAAAAGCGTGAAAAAGCTTAAAAAATCAAGCGAAATTGAAATTACAATTATCGACAAAAACCCCTTCCACACAATGCTGACAGAGCTGCATGAGGTGGCTGCTTGGCGCGTTGAAGAAGATAGCATTAAAATCAGCTTGGAGCGTGTTTTTGCAGGCCGAGCAGTGAATGTTGTGATGGACACGATTAAGTCTATCGACTATTCAGCTAAAAGTGTAGTAGGCGAAAAAACATCGTATTCATACGATTATTTGGTGTTGGCAAGTGGTTCACAGCCTATTTTCTTCGGTGTATCTGGCGCAAAGGAAAACGCCTTTACACTTTGGTCTTATGAAGATGCAGTTGAGCTTCGCGAACATTTTATGAATATGTTCCGCATGGCTGCTTGCGAGACAAACGAAGCTAAAAAGCGCAAGTTGCTTACATTTTTTGTGGTTGGCTGCGGCTTTACAGGCGTTGAAATGGCAGGCGAAATTGCCGAGATGGTACCTTCGCTATGCGATAGATTTGAAATTGACCCGTCGTATGTTACTATGTACGATGTCGATATGCTTGACCGAGTTTGCACAATTTTGCCGACAAAACTTTCGGATAAGGTTCAGCGCAGACTTGAAAAAATGGGCGTAAAAGTCAAGCTCAAGACTAACATCGTGGCCGTTGGCGAGGATTATGTTGAGATTGTAGAAAACGGCAAGACCGTACGTATTGATACATGTACAGCCATCTGGACTGCTGGTGTCGAAGGTTCTGATATTGCAAAGGGCGCTCAAGAAATTGGCGGAATGGCGCGCGGTCGCGTTCAAACCGACGAATTTTTGCGCTCGCAAAACGATAAAAGCGTTTATATTGCAGGCGACAATATTATGTATATTCCCAAGGGCGAGGATAAGCCTGTTCCACAAATGGTCGAAAACTGCGAAGCCTCTGCCGAGATTATTGCTCACAATTTAATGTGCGACATTACCAAAACAGGCGAGATGGAAGATTATAATCCAAAATTCCACGGCGTTATGGTGTGCATCGGCGGTCGTTACGGCGTTGCAAATGTCGGTATGCCTGGCAAATTCTTTAGCCTAGCATCGTTTTTTGCGATGTTTACTAAGCACTTCATAAATATTATTTATTTCATACAGGTTCTTGGTTGGAATAAAGTTTTCGCTTACATGAAGCATGAATTCTTCACCATTCGCAATTGCCGCAGCTTTGTAGGCGGCCATTTCTCCAATCGTTCACCAAGCTTTTTCCTTGTGCCACTTCGAGTATTCATCGGCTTCTACTGGTTGTTCGAGGGGCTTAAAAAAGTCGGCGAGGGTTGGTTGCAATCTCCTAAGCTCACGGGATTTTTCACAGGCGCAAATGCCTATTACGACAGTATTTTAAAAGTTGCAGCTGGTGGAGTCGCTGATGCAACCGCCGCAGCAAGTGGTGCAGCCACAACAGCCGCCGCAGGCGGAGCAGAGGCCGTCGCAGCCGCTTCGGGCGCTGCCACCACAGGCGGAGTGGAAGCCGTCGCAGCCGCTTCTGGTGCAGTTGCAGGTGCAGCTCAATCCGTTGGCGAGCTTGTATTCAAGCTTGACATTTTCAACTGGGTTCGTATTATGCTAGTCAATTCTGGCGAATACGCGCTCAAAATCCAAGTTGCACTAGTCGATTTTATGGTGAACAACACGGTTCTTCCAAGCGACACAACGCAAATGATTTTCCAGATAGTCATAGTATTTGCCGAAATTTTGCTTGGCCTTGCCCTTATGGGTGGACTGTTTACAACAGTTGCTGCCACAGTTTCCCTTGGTTTGCAGCTAATGTTCCTCACAAGTACAGGACTGTATATGTCCTCATGGTGGATGATTTTCGCGGGTATTGCAATGCTGTTCGGCGCAGGCCGCGCATTCAGCTTGGATTATTACGTCATGCCTTGGTTGAAAAAATGGTGGAAAAAAGTAAGATTCGCCAAGAAGTGGTATTTGTACCATGATTGATGTCTCGCAAAACCTACCCGAATCAAAGAAAAACACGTTGAACGTAAGAGATGCGATGCTTAAAATGGGGGAATTGCTTGACAAAACCCTTAAAGGTACGCCGCCTGTTGTTAAAAACATGACAGAGCATTTGTCAAAAGCCAAAGGCAAAGGCGCAAGAGCGCTGCTTTTGCTGACGTGCTCTGCTGACGAAAATGGCTTGGTGCCAGACGCTGCGGTGAATGCAGCAGCTGCAATTGAGCTGTTTCATCTTGCAACACTTGTGCACGACGATATCATTGACGACGCGGGTTTGCGTCGCGGAATTGAAACGGTGCACAGCAAGTTTGGGCATAAGGACGCAGTTATTTGCGGCGACTATCTTTTGTGTCTCGCAATGTCAACGTTAACGCCGTTGCTTGAAGAGAGCTATGTTGAAAATAACTTGAACTTATTCAAATCCTTTTCACAGGCTCTTGCAGGGACTTGTATTGGCGAAATAAAAGAGCACAACAACAACCGAAATGTCAATCTTTCTGTTCTTGAATATTTTAGAATAATTTCTGGCAAAACTGCATCTTTGTTTTATATTTCCGCTTTTGCGGGAGGAATTATTGGGCGCTGTGAGCCAAAGGAAGCAAAGGTTCTCGCGAAATTTGGACGCAATCTAGGAATGATTTTCCAAATCGTAGACGATATAAAAGACTATGAATTTAGCGAGGAAAAGGCTTTAAAGCCCGTAAACAACGATATTTTAGAAGGCGTGTTGACGTTGCCATTGCTCTTAGCAATGAGAAAAGAACCAAGTCTTATAAATTTTGTGCAGGAAGCTTTTGATTCTGTCGTTTCGGCTAGTCAACTTTATAAAAAAGTGACTGAAAGCGGTGGACTTGAAGAAGCGAAAACACTTACCCAAAAATATTATAGCAAAACATTGAAACTTTTGGAGAAACTAAAATCATCGCATAAACGCGAGGAACTTTCCGAGATTTTGAAAAAAGCACTCGGAGCAGCAGAGGCGTTTTGAGTCTGCAATTTTGTGGATTTAGAAATATTATTTTTAACGTGAAAAAGGAGCAAAAAACACATGAAAAAAATTGCACTAGTATTGTGCGCAGGCCTTCTTCTCGCATCGTTTGCGGGTTGCGGAGCCAAACCAAAAGAGACAGCACCAAAGGCTGAATCATCAGTAGCAGCCTCATCAGTAGCTGCATCATCAACAGCAGCAGCAGCAGAATCAAAAGTTGACGCTGTAACAAGCGCTTCTCTTACAAGTGACCCCAAAACTCTTGTTAAAGCACTTTCCAAAGATGGCACGTGGATTTCTTGCATTTTGAGCGACGTTAAAGTCGACGAAGAAATAAAAGTTGACGGCGAATTCCACGACAAAGCTGACGCTACAAAAAAAATCTACCGCAAATTGGCTCTATATGCACAAGATGCTGACCACAAAGTCACTGCAACATACACACTTACAGCACCTAAAATGACTGTAACTTCACCTGCATTCCGTATTCAAAACGGCGTGTTTAAGGGCGATGTTTTTGTCAACGCTGATGGCTTTGAGCTTGCTGATTCCACAATCGAAGGCAACGTAACATTTGCAACTGAAGCAAACAAAACCTCTGCCATTCTTGATACAGGCAAGGTTACAGGTACTATTTCTGTTGGCAAATAATGCGCCAAAATTTAATAAAGATGAAATCAGAGCTTCCGTAAGGAAGCTCTGGATTCGTTCTGATGTAATTGTTATTATTGTGCTTTTAATTGTTGCAGTATCATCGTATTTTGTATATATGAGACTTTCAACTTCGCAAAAAGTAAAATGCGAAATACTCCTTGATGGAGAGGTCGCTAAGACCGTTTTGCTTGACAAAAACGATATTTTTTCGTTGGAACAACTTCCGAATGTTGTTTTTGAAGTCAAAGACGGGAGCGTTGCGTTTATAAAATCGGATTGTCCCGATAAAGTATGCATTAAAAGTGGATATCTGCACATTGCAGGGCAGGCTGCGGCATGTCTGCCGAATCATGTTGCAATTCACATTTCGTCAGACAACAACGCTGATGCGCCAGACATAGTTATTTGAGGAAAAAAGATGAATCGAACGGGTAAAATAGCGTATATGGGGCTTATGCTTGCGGTAATCATGGCGCTTTCGTTTATCGAACACATGCTGCCGCCGTTGCCGCTTTTGCCGCCAAGCTTAAAGCTTGGCCTATCCAACGTTGTCACAATGTACTGCATTTTCTTTCTAGGCTACAAAGAAGCCACAACCTTGGCTGTGTTAAAATCTGGATTTGTACTGCTGACGCGTGGGCCTGTTGCGGGCATTTTGAGCATATCTGGCGGCTTGATTTCAATTGCGACAATTATATTGCTCTTATTTTTGTTTAAGTCAAAGCTTTCGTACGTCACTGCCAGTATTTTTGGCGCAATCATGCACAATGTCGGCCAAATCATCGCGGTATCGTACATTATGGGAACAAACATGATTTTTTATTACCTGCCAATCCTCATTGTTTCTGGAATAATTATGGGCATTCTAACAGGGACGATGTTAAAAATTCTTATGCCGATTTTTAGGAACACGTACAAAACCATTACTCATAGTAAGGATTAGTTTTCTATGAAAAAGCTTATTGCAGCCGTTTTAACGGCGCTTTTGTTTTTAACTTCCTGCTCAAATGGGGCAGGCTTTAATCAATATAAAAAATATCAGTCTGAGTTTCCGGAGCTGTTCGATATTTACACGACTGTTGTTGGCTATGCAAAAAATCAAAAGGAATACGACAAGTATTCTAAGATTGTCTATGACGAGATATTAAAGCTGCATCAATTCTTCGATATTTACCACGACTACGATGGCGTTAATAACATCAAGACTATTAACGATAACGCAGGCGTTGCGCCAGTCAAGGTTGGGGCTGAGATTATAGATTTGCTTGAGTTTAGCGTTGCTGCACCGAGCCATGAAGATGGCGGCGCAGTTTTCGTGACGATAGGTCCTGTGCTCAAGATTTGGCACGAATACCGAGACATTGGCTCGATTGACACTGAAAACGCTAAAATTCCGACAATGGAAGAGCTTAAAGAAGCTGCGAAGAAAACCAACATAAGCGGACTTGTCATCAATAAAGAGCAGGGCACAGTTTTTTTGAAAGAAAAAGGTATGTCCCTTGATGTTGGTGCAGTCGCAAAGGGCTACGCGGCGCAAAAGGCGATAGATGCCGCAATTGCAGCGGGTGCAGAATCTTTGCTTATCAATATGGGCGGCAATGTCGTCACACATGGCAGGCCAATGACCGAAGAAAAAGAACGATGGTCCATAGCAATTCAAGACCCAAAAGAAGACGAGAGCGGCAAAACCGCGATAATGGACACGATTTACGTCAATGATTCGGCGATTGTGACTAGTGGAGATTATCAGCGATACTATTTTGTCGACGGCAAGCGGTATAATCACATTATTGACCCCGATACCCTCATGCCTGCGGAAAAGTACGCGGCGGTGACCATTCTATGCAAGGACTCGGCAGGCGGAGATTTGCTTTCGACGCAGCTATTCATTCGCGGGATAGAAAACCCCGCCAGTAAGGCACTAATCGAAAAGTTTGGTGCGGAGGTTTTGCTTGTACACCACGACGGCACAATCGAAGCAACTGATGGATTTAAGGCAGTGTCAAAAAATCTTGGCGGCTACTCTGCCAAGGGTTAAGCTTCAACTTAAAAGACGCAGGATTTTCCTGCGTCTTTTATATTATTTAGAATTATTTCTAAATAGGTATTGACATTTAAAGCAATTTAGAATATTATCTAATTAGAAATAAATCTAAATAGATTGAAGGGGATAAAATGTCGCTCGCTGATACGTTTAAGGCATTGTCAGACCCTGTTCGGCGTGAGATTTTGGTTTTGTTGCGAAACGGCAAACTTCCTGCAGGGGAAATTGCAGCGAAATTCGACATGACAGGGGCAACAATATCGTACCACCTTTCGCAGCTCAAAAAGGCCGACTTGATATTTGAGGAAAAAGTCAAAAACTTTATTTATTATGAGCTGAATACGTCGGTGTTTGATGAAATGCTTTTGTGGTTTCAACAATTTGGAGGAGAAAAAAATGAGTAAGCTTAAATTGATTTTATACTGGTTTGTCGCTCTTTTGCCGCTAATTCTTATGTTAATTTTGCTGCCGAATGTACCTAATACAGTTCCGTTGCACTATGGAATAAACGGCGAGGTGAACCGTTGGGGCAGCAAAAACGAGCTTTTGCTATTGCCGATAATTTCACTTTTTGTATCGGCATTGCTGCTGCTGATTGTTAATTTCTCGGCGAAAAAATCAGAGCGCGGTGAGCAAAACAAGAAGGTGCTTTTTAGTACGGGTATTATTCTAAGCATGTTTTTCTGCTTATTGTCTGTAACTATTTTGTATTACACTAGCCAAAAAGCCATAAACTTAAACGAGACAAACGCAATTCGAATAATTTCAATTTCAATGTGCGGTATTTTTGTTTTTATGGGTAACTTGCTGCCAAAATGCAAACGCGACACGAGTAGGCTTCTGCAAGTTGGGTTTCGCACGCCGTGGACGTTGGCCGACGACACCGTTTGGGTAAAAACTAACCGACTCGGCGGCATGGGAATGGTGGCAGCAGGCACGATAGGGTTTGTTCTCGCGTTCATTTTGCCTAAGTGGTGGGCTTTTTGGACAATTTTTGCACTGATTATTCTTGTTGTAATTTGTGGCAGCGTATACTCTTGGGCGTTGTACAATCGGCTTCATAAAAGCGAGAAGGATTAACAAAATATCGCTTGACAAAAGCAAAAAAAAGGCATATATTGTTAGTGGTAAATAGTCGGAATGGAGTCTGCTTTTCTACTAAAAGAAAGGGGGATTATTTTGAGCATTAATAACAACATTAATGGTATAAATACGTCGTACAATGGGGTGAGTGCAAGTAGGGCAGAAGGCACAAGCTCCACGCAAAAAATGGCGTCTGGCCAAAGGATTAACTCCGCTGCCGATGACGCGGCGGGCCTTGCCGTTTCAGAAAATTTGCGCAGTGTGGTTGGCGGAATTTCAGCAGCATCGCAAAATGCACAAAACGGTGTTTCATTGATTCAAACGGCAGAGGGTGGTCTTAACGGCTCTTCTGAAATGCTTCAAAGAATGAAGGAGCTTGCAACTCAAGCTGCAAACGGAACGTACAGCGACGAAGATAGAGCGCTTTTAAACCGTGAGTTTTCTCAGTTGAAGGAGGGACTCAACCAGATTTCTTCCTCCACAAACTATAACGGAAAAACTCTACTAGATGGCTCTATTAGCGGAGACAATGCAATTTCGCTTCAAGTCGGTTCACAGGGCGGATACGACCAACAAGTCAAGGTTGGAGTAAACGATATGTCTGCGGAAGGCCTTGGAGTAAAGGACCTTGACATTGGCAGTCTTAACGGAGCAAGCTCGGCGCTTGAAGCCATAAACGGCGCTATAGACAGCGTTTCAAGCTCACGTGGAGACTTAGGCGCAGTTCAAAATCGCCTTGAATCTTCGATAAGTAATCTTGAATACAGTGGGCAGAATCTTGCTGCATCTGAAAGCTCAATTCGAGATGTAGATATGGCCAAGGAATCCATGAAGCGCACACAAAGCGCAATTATTCAGCAAGCCTCAATTTCGATTGCGGCACAGGGCATGAATCTTCTAAGACAAAATGCTACCTCAATATTGAGATAAAATTGAATAAAAAACGCCACCGATTTGGTGGCGTTTTTTTGTGAGCATATATGAGTTTGCCTACTTTTGCGAAATCGTCAAATCTCTTTTTCAAGTGCAAGCTTTAACTTTTCTAGAAAAGAGTTTGCGGCATTTACAAATTCGTCAGCATGGCTTTCTATGTAGCTTGTGTCGTTTTGCTGTCCTGCTTTTTCAAGATTCATTGCGCAGTCAGCAATTTCGTCCACGCCTATGCTTCGCAGCGAGCTTTTCACGCCATGAGCTTCACGTGTCAATGTGGCAATATCGCCATTTTTTCGCGCTTCTACAAATGATGCAATGTCATTGGGAACATTGTCTGCAACACTGCGAAGCACAATAATCAAAACTTCGCGGTCGTTCATAAGATGGAATAATGCTTTTTCTACGTTCATTTCTGGCAAGGTCTCAATAGAAATTTCGTTATAAGCACTGTCAAATAAATCTGTCACTATGCATACCCTTTCAAAGTGTAATGCTGATATTTTACTACAAATTCACAATAAATACAAGCTGTTTGTCATAATCTCTTGACGAAATTCAAATCTTGGTATACGATTATGTATTAGAGGTGATTGTTGTGAATAAAAATTCTTTTAATGTGACTGATGAGGATAAACTTACTTGGGTGTACAAAGAACCTAATTTTGCCCTAAAGCTCGTTAATTCCTGCCCAGCTTGCTGTTTACTTTTGAAGGACGGCATAGTTGAGCTTACAAATTCTTTTGTTGAAAATTTTTTGGGTATAAAAAAAGGCGATAAGCTTAGTGATTTTTACCATGAGCCAGATGAAAACTTTAACCCAATGCCAACCGAAGATGAGAATAACTATCAAAATTGGATATCTTTAAACATGAAATCCCACATTGGCTCGGTTAAGCCGATGGAGATTAACATGTATAGTCTTATGCTAAATAGTGAGCAATATGTTCTTGTTTGGCTTAGAGATGTGGCGATTAAGCGCCAAGCCGAGCAAGTTTTGCAGCTTTACAGTGCGCAAAGTCGCAAAAACGAACGCGATGATTCTATGCGCTTAGAGAAAGTGAAGTATGAGACGCGCAAAGCTATTGACGTCATTATAGGAATGACCGAACTTGCAAAACAAACAGGAGATGCAAAGTACTTTGATTTAGTTCAAAACGCTGCACACGATTTGCTGGAAAGCGTAGAAAACAGCGACGATTTTCAAGAGACCGATGACGAAATTGCATCAAAGGAATTTGAGCTTGAAGTTATTTTTGATAACGTTGAAAGTCAAGTAAAAGGTTTGGCGGACAGGCGCGGACTTTTCTACGAAAACCAAATTCAGCCCGATTTGCCTAAGCTGTTTGGTGCGGCAGAAAGGCTTGAACGCGTTTTAAAAATGGTTGTGAAAAACGCGATTGGATTCACAAAAAGCGGCGGAATTACTATAAGTGTGTCCGACAACGACCGCGACGAAAACTCAATTACGTTGATGTTTTCAGTTCGTGACACTGGCTGTGGTATGCCACAAGAGCAAGTTGACGCGTTGTTCCCACAGTTTATTGACGATATTGACCCAGACGCACAGGTGCGCTTTGGCAATGGCGGCCTTAGCTTGACCATTTGCAAAGCACTCGTTGATTTGTTAGGCGGAAGAATTTGGTGTTCAAGCGAGGAAGGCGTTGGCACAACGATTTATTTTACGGCTGTGTTCAACTTGAACAATCAAGAAGCAACCGATAATGACGTGTTCGAAGACGTGGAACAAATAACATTCGTTCCAAAAGGCGAAATTATCCTGCTTGTTGACGACAACAAGGTCAATCAAACTGTTGCATTTGAACTTTTACGCCGCAAAGGTTTTACCGTTTTGCTCGCTGACGGAGGCGCTGAAGCGATTGACGCCATTAAGAGCAACGCCGACATTCGACTTGTTTTAATGGACGTTTACATGTCCGATATTGATGGGCTTACCACAACAAAAATTATACGAGATATACGGCCTGAATTACCTGTAATCGCGCTAACGGCAAGAGCTTTGCCTGGCGACCGCGAGCTTTGCTTGTCGATTGGTATGCAGGAATATTTTACTAAGCCATTCAGTGTTGATTCCTTTATGAAAATGGTGTATAGGTGGATTAACTAACTGATTGCAATAATTCTGTGAAAATTGCTATTATCATAGAAAGAGGAATTGTATTGGATGCTTAAAATAACCAGAGACGAATTTAATAGACTTGTCGTATTTATGCGTGAAAATTACGGCATTAACCTCGAGCAACAGCTCCCGCTTGTGGAAACACGGCTTGAGCCTATGATGCGTATTCGAGGTTTTACAAGTCTTGGTGAATATCTCACCTACATGATGAACGACAAAACCCATGAAGAACCAAAGATGCTTGTCACGAAGCTAACCACGAATTTTACTTATTTCATGCGAGAGGCACAGCATTATAAATATTTGCAGCAAACGGTTTTGCCCGAGCTTAGAAACACAGTTACGGGCAAAGACATTCGCACATGGAGTGCGGGGTGCTCCTCTGGCGAGGAGGCTTACACAATGGCAATGGTGTTTGATGATTTTTTTGGGCCTGCAAAAAAAGAATGGGATACCACAGTTTTAGCCACGGACATATCGCCTGCTGTGCTACAAACGGCAAAGCAAGGGGTATATCCCGCAGACCGTTTTTCAAAACTTTCGCCACAGTGGCAGGCAAAATATTTTCGCAAGCTCGATGCAGGGCGTTTTCAGCTAACAGATGCCATGCGAAAAGAGGTAGCACTGCAAATGTTCAACCTCATGGACACGTTTCCGTTTAAAAAGAAGTTTCACATTATTTTTTGCAGAAACGTCATGATTTATTTTAATCCCAAGACTTGCAACGAGGTCATTGGTCGTTTTTACAACCACCTAGAACCTGGCGGCCATCTGATAGTTGGAATGTCTGAAACCATAAACCTTACAGCAAACCCAAGATTTAAGTTTGTGCAACCGTCCATTTACAGGAAATAAAAATAAGAACGCTGTATGTCATTTTTTGATATGCAGCGTTTTCGCATTGATTTTTGATGTATGGTTATGATATTATGGTAAAAGTAGGGGAATAAATTTTAATTTGGAGGTTGTAAAATGGGACTGATTCAAGCGGTAACAGGTGCAATTGGCGGAGTTTTGCATGATTCTTGGCTTGATGCGATAAAATGCGAGAACATGGACAATTCCACGCTTATGATAAAGAAAACGACTGATAACGGCATCATTAGCCGTGGCGCGCGAATAATCGTAAATCCAGGACAAGTTGCGCTTATTGTGGATAGCGGCAAAGTACTGGACGCCACAGCGCAGCCAGGCACTTTCACATTTGATTCGTCAACATCACCGTCGCTGTTTGCAGGCGATTTTGGCGCGACCTTCAAAGAAATGTGGGAGCGATTTAAATTTGGTGGAGCAGCAGGCAAGGAGCAGGCCGTTTATTTCATCAACGTTAAGGAAATAATTGATAACAAGTTCGGCACACCCGCGCCAATTCCCTATAAAGACTGGGGACACCCAAATTTCAACCCAAGAAATAACTCAATGTACCCAATGGCCGTTAACATTAAGGCTTTTGGAACATATACTTTTAAAATAACTGACCCTTTCCGCTTCATGGGGCAGCTTGCTGGCACAGCCGAGCGCTACACGAAGGAAGACCTTGTGGAGCAAATGCAGTCGGAGTTTATTGCTGCATTTAAAAACACGCTCTCCGAGCTTGGTAGCGACCAATATAAGGTCGAAGCTATGGATTTGCCCAACAAGGACGATGAAATCGTCAAAGCTATGGAGGCAAAGCAATACGACTCGCACATTGCCGAACGCGGTATCTCTATAGTTTCTGTAGCGGTGGAAAGCACAAAGTTCGACGAGGAAAGCGAAAAGAAAATACGAGACTACGAGCTTTCAGACGCGTACACGCAAAGCGGATATCTTGCAGG